>CAZVBC010000092.1:0-20488 GCA_964625155.1 uncultured Pirellulaceae bacterium | reverse complement strand
GTCGTTGTAGTTTCCGTCCCACTGTCGGTCGCTGGTTCCGTCGTTTCTTCTTGGAAGTTCGGATCCGCTTTCTTCTTAACACGGTTCGTCAACGGCTTTTCTTGCCATACCATTTGCAGCACAAAATCGCACCGTGGTGCATTCCAACCTTTGGGCATATCTTCTGGAATAGGTTTGCCGTCAATTCCTACAAGTGGCCCAGCCATTCCCATGGCCCCTCCGACGATGCCCATTCCAGCACCTGACATACCGGCATCGGATCCCGGCATTCCGCCCATTCCCGGCATCGCACCTCCCATGCCTGGCATCCCACCTCCCATGCCCGGAGTTGCTCCACCCATACCCGGCATCCCACCTCCCATGCCCGGCATTCCTCCCATCCCAGCATCCATTCCCGGCATACCACCCATGCCCATGCCACCGTCCATGCCTCCCATACCACCCATGCCCATCGCCATGCTAGAACCGAGATAGGATTCGATTTGGCCAGTGGCGCGCAAGTAGTCTGGGTTCGGCATGTAATAGTTGGGAGTAGATGTAAATTTAACAATAAATGGGAAACTGATACCCAATTCCGCATAGGTGAATTCCACTTCGGTGCGCAGTTCACCCGGTTTCAATTCCGGCGGGATCTTAGCTGCAATCGTCTGCTGCTCTTTGCTGAGCAATGGCAGCAATACCGTACCGGTTTCAAGCTTATGCACCAGAGTCTTCAACACATAATCTTCAAGCTCGTCACCGTCTTGGCGATAGTGGCGGTACTTGTCAGGGTGATCGGGATCTTCATCAGGAGCCGAATTGTGGAAGTGGTACCCCTCGATTTCGATTACCCAGCCTTTTCCTTGAGGGCTGGGACCAGTCACGCCACCTTCCTCGCCTGCCAGAAACTCGCCACTTCCATCAGCAGCAGTGCCTGCATCGGCCGTAGCAGCCGCATCGGCAGGCGGTTCTGCCGGAGCCGCATCTGCTGGTGCAGCCCCATCGCCTGTTGCCGTCGGATCAGCCGCAGGGTCTGCGGTCGCAGCCGTTTCCCTATCGTCTTTCAAGCCCAAAAAGTCCAAACGGCTGCGTCGATCGGCTTCGTATTCCTTAGCGATGGTGGGCGTGTACCACATCGTTAGATCTTCATAATACTTGCTCTCGATTTTCTTGAGGTAGATTGTTTTGAGTTCTTGATATGGCAGCACCGTCGGAGGTGGCAACTGACCAGTAGGAAGAACCTGTGACCGATCTACAGCTTGCCCTAACGAATAGAGCAATTCGACCCAAAGTACTCGGCGATCTTTGTTGCCCGCAACTTCGTTTCCTAAACTGGTTAAAACGGTTAACGCATTCTTCTTGGCATCGTCCGTCGATTTTTCCGTGGAGCTACCCGACTTTGTCTCTTCGGCCGAGGCTACCGCATCTTTCCATTTCGTTTCGCGAACGTTGACGTATCGTCCATTGGCAAATACAAGATTAAACACCATTCCCAGCAACAAAACCGAACAGGCTAATACTACCCACGGCTTCTTGGCCCGTATCCGACGTTGCTTGAGAATTTCGGGAGGAACCAGACTTGTTAATACTGGCCCTTGATGAAGTTGCTGTAGGCACAGTCCGTATACCGGCACGAACGATGCAATATTTTCTTTGAAGGCTGGTGCAGAAAGTACGTCTGGACCGGCCAGTTTTTGGAAGGCATCAACGATTTCGACTTCCATGCCGAGGTTCTTAGACAAGAATTGGGGCAGACCTGTCAACTTTACCGTGTTGCCCAACATGACAATCGAGCCCAAATCCGCCTTCTTATTCAAGCTGCGGAAAAACCCGAGAGATCGCTGAACCTCCGTTACTAGATCATTAAACACAGGACGCATAGCCTGGAAGACCAACTTCGGATCATCAGCCTCCATTGCATTGCGCTTGAGGTGCTCGGCCTTGGCGAACGTCAACTTGAGGTCTTTGGTCAATTGCCTCGTAAAATGATTGCCTCCCAACGGCATACTGCGCTGCCAGACTCGATAGCCGTTAGTCACAATCAAGTCGGTCGCGTCGGTCCCCATCGCCAATACAACGGTTGATTTAGGTGGCCGGTCCGCGTCGTACGGCTCCTCTTCGTCCAATGGGGGCAAACGGTCATGAGTGATCATGTTATAGACCGCTAATGGGTTAAGTTGAATTAAATCAACTTCGATCCCAATATCGGTGAAGGGCTTTAAGTAGCGATATACTGCTTCACGCTTCATCGCAAACAGGCCGACTTCCGTATCCAACGCAAAACCCTGTTCGATCATCCCTCCAGCCATCTGCTGAAAGTCCCAAATGACGTCATTGAGGTCGAACGGAATCTGTTGCTTTGCTTCGTATTTGACAATGTCGGGAATCCGTTTCACTTCGACTGGCGGTGGTTTGAAGAACTTCGCCAAGCCGCTTTGCCCAGGCACGGTGATCCCTACCTTGCAATTCTTCAAGTCGTTACGGCTGAGAAACGTAAGAATGGCTTCCTTGATCAATGTCTCCGGAGATGCTTCTGGCTGACTGAGAATTTTCGGGTATTCGACGTAATCAAATGCCTCGGCCAGCACCTGCTCGCCATCCATTCGGCAGCGGAGCGCCTTCAGGGCACTCTGTCCAATTTCTATGCCCCAAACTGACAATATCTTCGCCATGAATCTCTTCCCAAAGTGCGGAACCAATGCCCGCTGACAAACTGGTTTTCTACGAAATACACTCGCCAAACGCTATGGATGGCCCACTGCGGCGCTCGCTAGATAAGATCTCGATTAAAGCACCCAGTCCATTAGAATCCCTCACCTCATTTACTTTATCGAGTCGCTCCCCCCAATGTCAAATTATTTACCGTTTCCAACCTCAGGATTGTTCAGTTTGGTACCCGAGTCGACATCACCACCATGCCCATACTGGGGGTTTGTCGATACAGTGTCGGTTGGCAAGTAACCATTGATGTGGATACTCTAGTCCCATGTTGCAAGCCTTCGCAATACGCCCATTCTATTTAACGACTCAAGAATCGATTTATTAGTAAGCCTCTAGGAAAATGTCATGAGCAACACTGCGTCATTACGGGAATGCACTTTCCTACTGCCTGGTTACGGCCTAGACGACTTTCCCAAGTTGTTACCGTCGGCCCAGGCTGACGAATTATTGAGTGGCTGGATCGCTTTATGGCACCCCCATCTGATTGCACGCACTCGTGTTTGCCCGCGTTGGCAACGAGCCGACCAACCACCGCAAGATCTGTCTGGGCATTTGATGATCGTTCCAAGTATCAGCCGTGAACTACTTCCAAACGGTTTTGCTGAAACAACCAAGCTCAGCGGCGGCGTCCTTATAGAATCCTACTCGGGATGGAAAAAACTTCAGCATGACATTCTCCGCCAATATGACATCGACGATCTCTCCTCCCACCTCGAAAACTGGCGCGATGAATTTGCCGCTCTCGGTTATGCGTACCTTCAAGTTCAACTGTTGACCAGACAGCTACGCTATTCCAGCAACCTCGACCAGTACCTATTCGATGATCAACTGACACAAGCTGCAACCGCACTTCAGCAAGCCGATCTCGAACAAGCCAGCCGGATGCTGCAATCGTGCTTCGACCAGTTGGGACAGGAACGCGATCATTATTATTCGTCTGAAGTGAATTTGCTGGACGTCACTCTGTTAGCCGAATCGACATTAGGGCAGGGACTAACTCGACAGCTTGAACGACCAGTGCCAACAACAATGATTGCAACTGCGAGCTTGTTACAAAGACTGGCAGATACAAACCAACCCACCTTTGCAAGCTTACAAAACGCCCTTAATGAAAACCGCTTGGCCTTGGCTGGCGGTTTGAACATCGAACGTCCCCATGCATTGATGACGATGGATTCGTTGATGCGAGATCTGGCCCGTGGTCGGGCCGCTTTTACCAGCCTACAAATCTCATCACCTGGCGTATTCACGCGATTTTCATTTGGCATCCTTCCAGAAATGGCCGTGCATCTCAAGCGATCGGGATTCATCGGGGCATTGGTCGTGCCTTGGTCGAATGGTGCCTATCCGCAGGGAAGCCAAGCCAAGGTCTCTTGGGAATCAAGCGACGGAACTTTCGTCTCGGCATTAACACCTAAGATCGTCGATGCTGCGGATGCGTCGACCTATTTGTCTCTTGGCTGGAAAGTCGGTGAATCGCTGGATCACCAAAACGTGCCCACTTTGATCTTGGCTCATTGGCCAGATCGATATTCACCCTATTTTGATTTATTGGACCGCATCGCGCGCAAGACTCCAGCGCTTGGTCGTTGGTGCCACGTGCAGGAGTACTTTGACAAAACAGACCAGCCCTACCATCAGGAACGCCTGCCCGCCAATCAGTTCCAATTCGATTGGCTGAACGAATTGCGTTCCGCAGCTCCAAACGAGTTGATCAAGGCTGTTGCGGCCTATCACCATTTGCACGTTCGATGTCGATCGCTGAGCAATCTAGCGAACCTCTGCCGACAACTTGAGGCATTCGTTAACAAAACAGGATCCCATTGCGTCACAGCTTCATCAGATATCTCCCTGACGAAGGAATTGGCTAGCCATCAAACGGAAGTAAGTTCTCCAAGTCCATTGCAGGTTCCCGATACGGCCGCGCCGCTTGCCCAATGGAATCCCGAACTGCACTCGCTCTTGGAGCACGTGGATGGTCTACTGGACGCCCCCCACTCGACCTGCCAATCTCTCAGCTCGCTGGAAGCCAGTTGTACGGAAATCGCTCAACGATTAATGCATCGAATCGCCCGAGCAATTGGATATCGGCCCAGCGACGCCACTCGCCATCCCGATACCAATACGCTGGTGTTTAACCCGCACGGAAATCCACTGCGCATACCACTGCGCACCGAAAAAGATTGCATTCCATCATCAGATGCAAAGTGGTGTTATGCGACGGGGCGCGTCGGTGATCATCGCACCAGCATGATTGATGTGCCTCCCTTTGGAGTCTTATGCGCCAAGTTCCAACAACGAATTGAAAACGCCAATCGCAAAGAAAAACCCCTCGCGCAAGTCGACGGATTGTTGCTCAATGACTTTCTCGAAGCTCAAATCGATCCCAGCTTCGGTCACTTGCGCAGTTTGCATGTACCCGGCAAGCGAGGTAATCGTTTGAGCATGCAAATTGCCCGTCGTGAAACGCATGGCGGTGCTGCAGGTGCCCAATACTCGGAAGTGCGCAATGGCTCGACACAAATGCTTGGCAGCTCTAACGTATTCGGGCTCGTGCGTTCGAGTGGCGAGTTGTGGCTCGACTCGACGAAAACGGCTACTTTTGAAATCGATTATTCCGTACTTCGCGGTTCGCGCGTACTGAACATTACAATACGCTTGGATAGCTTATCGAAGCTGGACCATGACCCATGGAAATCGGCCTATGTGTTAAGAACTGCATGGCCTAACGAGTCTGCGATTATCACTAGTTTTACGGCTGGGGAAAAGCATTCGTGGTCGCGCGGTCAAGCGATCTCGCCACTCTTGGTCGAGATCGACGAAGCAGATTATCGCACTCACGTTTTGACCGGTGGCTTGGCGTTTCATCGACGCATCGACATGCGTTTCATGGAGACATTGCTAGCTGTATCAGGTGATTCTCAGATCGAACGCCGAATCGGAGTTGGTGTCGATTTACCATTTCCGCACCATGCGGCTGAACAATTTCTTGACCAACCCTACACTCTAGATGTCGCTGCGCCTGCACATCAGATGCCTGAAAGCCAGTGGTTTATCCATGCGGATGCCAAACACGTGCGCATGCAATTAGCCTCGCCACTCGTCGATAGCCACGGCCACGACATTGGTCTGCGTGTGCACCTCATAGAAACTGCTGGCAAGAGTGCCACCACCAAGGTCCGTTTCCTTCGCGAAGTGATCGAGGCCCATCGTGTCGATTATCTAGGACAGGAACTTGGCAAAGTCACTGCTGAGTCCGATGCGATCACGATCGTACTGCGTCCCAACGAGTTGACATTCGTCGACGTATATTGGAAACCGCGTTAATGCGTATTCGCCGACAACCGTTACTCATTAGGATCGCCAGCCAAAGGCCAAACTATGGATGACGAGAATTGCACCCAGTGCATCGCGGGCACTTAACTTGCTCGCGCCGCTGAGTCGATGTTCATAAGTTATCGGCAGTTCAGCAAACCTGGCCCCGCCTCGATTCAAATGGAATAGAATCTCTTCCAGAAATCCGTATCCATTACAAGTGAGTTTGGCGATGTTCAACTCGCGCAGCTTACTTGTCCTGTAGCAACGAAATGAACCACTGCAATCTCGAATTGGCAAGCCTAGCATGTTGATCGCGTAGTAGTTGAATAGCTTGCTAGCACAACTCCTCATCCACGATAGACCTACCGTCCGACCGCCGGCAACATAGCGTGAACCGATAACAACGTCAGCCATTGAGCTAACATCGCGACACGCGTTCAACAGGCGCAATGCGTCTGCCGGATTGTGGCTTAAATCAGCATCAAAGTTGATCAAATAGTCGTACTGTCGAGCCAATGCCCAGACAATCCCTTCACGCGTTGCCGAACCCAATCCAAGCTTGCCAGCACGCCGCACAGTATACAAATTCGGCTGAGTCGATTTGGATTCCTCGGCCCATGTCCCTGTGCCATCGGGCGAGTTGTCATCAACCACCAAGATATCTGCGTGCTGCAGTTGCGATGAAATCTGCTCGACAACTTTTGGAAGATTCCCGAATTCGTTGTAGGTACAGAGTAATACCAATACACGCCCAGGCGAATTTGGGTCGGAGGACGACTCAGCCGATGCATCCAAACTGGTTGGTAGCATGCTCATTTTATTACAAAATTAACCAAGCGACCCGGTAACACAATGGCTTTGACGATTTGCTTGCCGGCTAGCCACTCGATCACTGCATGATCACTGCGCGCCATTTGTTCCAATCGCTCTGCCGTTATGTTCGCTGGGACGACGATGCGGCCCCGGACCTTGCCATTTATTTGGATAGGAATTTCGATCTCGTCGGATTTGAGAAGAGCTTCGTCATAGCTTGGCCAAGGCTCGTATGCCAATGTTTGCGAGTGGCCCAGCCTCAACCACAGCTCTTCAGCCAAATGAGGTGCGAAAGGTGAAAGCAATAATGCAAACGCACTCATAGCGGACTTCGGTCGAGTTTCCTCTTTCGTAAAGTAATTCACAAACTCCATCATTCTCGCAATGGCTGTATTAAAACTCATCGCTTCGATGTCCTTCGTCACAGCCGCAATAGTTCGATGCAACATGCGATTTTGCTCGGCGCTGGGCGGAACTTCGTGGATCGAGTTGAGCAAGATAGCGTCATCGCTGCGCGCATCGATCATCATTCTCCAAACGCGATCCAAGAAATTTCGCACGCCACTAACACCTGCCATACTCCAGGGCTTGGTCGCTTCGAGTGGCCCCATGAACATCTCATACAACCGCAACGAATCGGCCCCGTATTCCCGAACAATCTCGTCCGGATTTACAACATTGCCACGACTCTTGGACATCTTATGGGCTCGACCTTCGATACGAATTTCGGGCAATCCCTTCAGTGAAAAACCATCGCCGTGCTTTTCAATTTGGTTCTCATCCAGTGTCTGCGCAAAAACCTTCACCTGCCGAGATTTATGGATCAAATTCCCATCTTCATCGCGGCCAACGTGAGCAGCGCTCACCCACTGGCCACTTTCATCTTGATAGCCGGTATATTCGATGTCGCCGAGAATCATGCCTTGATTGACTAACCTCTGAAATGGCTCCGCAGTAGATACGTATCCGCGATCGAACAGGACTTTGTGCCAGAACCGAGCGTACAACAAGTGTAAAACGGCGTGCTCCGCGCCACCCACATACAAGTCTACCGGCATCCAAGCACGTTCTTTGTCCCGATCGCAAAACGCACGGTCATTTCGAGGGTCGATGAAACGCAGGTAATACCAACAAGATCCGGCCCACTGTGGCATCGTATTTGTCTCGCGCCGGTAGCGTTTGCCGTCGAGTTCTACATACAGCCACGCATCAGGTGCCTTGGCCAGCGGCGGTTCAGGCCGCCCATGAGGTTTGTAGTCTTCCAATTCCGGCAAATTGACAGGCAAGTCTTGAGGCAATACGGCTCGCATCATCCCGTTCGGTCGCCCTTGATCATCCAGCTCGTGCAATACCGGGAACGGTTCACCCCAGAATCGCTGGCGACTGAAAAGCCAGTCCCGCAGTTTGTAATTGACGGCCTCGCGCCCTAAACCCTGCGCGGCAAGTTGAGCCGTAATGCGCGACTTGAATTCTGCGGTCGGCGTGCCATCAAACTCCCCTGAGTTAATCGCGACACCCATTCCGGCAAAACACTTCTTTCCTGCCAATACGGCCACACGCTCGGTTGCGTCCAATTCTGGCGAATCCACAACGGCAATGATTGGAAGTTTAAATTGGACGGCAAATTCAAAATCGCGTTCATCGTGCGCCGGTACCGCCATAATCGCGCCGGTACCGTAGCTGGCCAGCACATAATCGGCCACCCAAATCGGAATGGGACGGCTGTTAACGGGATTTAGTGCGTACGAACCCGTAAAAACACCGGTCTTGCTGCGGTCCCCTTCGGTGCGTTCACGATCGCTTTTGAACGATGCCGCCTGACAATATTTCTTCACAGACTCCGCTTGGGCAACGGTTGTTAGTTGCTCCAGCAAAGGATGCTCGGGAGCAATGACCATATAAGTCGCGCCAAACAGAGTATCTGGCCGCGTGGTGTAGACTCGCAACACGTCCGACGCCTGCCGATCAGGATATCCGTTGGCAACTCGGCTTGCCTGCCACTGCGCAAATTGGCTAGCTGCGTTCGTATCGGCCAAGAAAAAATCCACCTCAGCACCGACGCTTCGACCAATCCACTCTGCTTGCAATTTCTTGATCCCACCGGACCAATCCAAACCATCCAAATCGCTGAGCAAACGATCAGCATAGGCCGTTATTCGTAACATCCATTGACGCAGAGGAATGCGTTGGACCGGATGATTGCCTCGTTCACTACGACCATCAACGACCTCTTCATTGGCCAACACTGTCCCCAATTCGGGACACCAATTAACCAGAGCGTCGTCCTGATACGCCAAGCGACGTTCATCTTGATACCGCCGAACAGCTCGCTCGCCTGCCGACTGAATATCAGGCGGTATCGGCAGCTCCGAGATCGGTCGGCCTTTTCTTTGTACGCTGTCATACCAAGTATCAAACAAAACCAAAAAAATCCACTGAGTCCACTTGAAGTACTCCACATCCGTCGTAGCGACAACCCGGGACCAGTCGTAACTGAATCCCAGCATCTTCAACTGGGAAGTAAATTTGGCAATATTCTTATCCGTCGATTCTCTCGGTGGAGTATTCGTACGAATTGCGTATTCTTCGGCGGGCAAACCAAAAGCGTCGAATCCCATTGGATGGAGTACTGACTTGCCGCGCATGCGCGCAAAACGACATACGATATCGGTCGCCGTATAACCCTCGGGATGCCCCACATGTAAACCATCGCCACTGGGATAGGGAAACATGTCGAGTACATACAGTTTTTCGCCCATCGGCATTTCAGGTGTCCGATAGGTATGATTACTTTCCCAATACTGTTGCCACTTGGGCTCTATTTCCGCCGGATTATAGCGAGGCATAACGTTTCAAATTCCAAACAATTATTTTGCGTGCGTGTGATACGATCGGCGAAGGTGTGCGTTCGATTTGTTGGGACTAATCATGGAAGCCCAAGAAATTGTCAATCAAGTTTGCTGGTTCACGCGAACAATCCAATTAATGGTTCAGTCACCATTACAACACTTGCCTCGCGCGCGGAGTGCTGATTCTATCCCACTTTCTCGTTCCTTCCAGGTTACCTGTTCACACCGATTGCGTCAGGCGGCCGTTTTCCAACCATAGCCGCTGGTCGGCTAAAGCGGTGGCCTCTTCTTCATTGTGGGTCACATGCAAGATCGTCGCGCTGGATGATTCCTTGATCGTGCGCAGTAAGCGATGCATTTCATGTCGCGTAGTAGCGTCCAAAGCGCTCAATGGTTCATCAAGTAGCAATACAGCCGGATCAAACGCGATCGCACGCCCCAGCGCCACGCGTTGCGATTCACCACCGCTGAGCCGTCGGACGGATCGTTTGAGCAAATGGCCGATGCCCAGCACTACTGCCAATTCCTCAGTTCGCGCATCGATGACTGCGCGCGAAACTTTCTTCAACTTCAAAGCAAATTGCAAATGGTCTTGAACCGTCATCGTCGGAAACAATGCCAGATCTTGCGGCACATACCCAATCATGCGATCTGCAGGCGACCAATCGGTCATATCTTGGCCGTGGATGAGAATCCTGCCCGCTGTCGGACGGCGTAGACCACAAACCAATTCGAGCAACGTAGTCTTTCCTCGACCAGTCTTCCCCATCAAGACGGCGTATCGACCCGTCGGCACCTGAAAGGAAATATCTTCGAGCACAAACTGACCAGCTCGAATCGAAACCTCCTGCATTTGGATCATGTGCTCATTCCTGTCCCTAACAACCTCAACAGGACGAGCGTCACAGCAGCCATTCCAACCATCAATAGCGACACGGCGACGGCTGAGTTTAGATGCCCGATACTCAGCTCCAAAAAAACAGTGGTTGAAAGGACTTCAGTACGCATGCGCGTCGAACCAGCAAAAACCAGAATGGGCCCAAACTCACCCAGCGCTCGTGCCCAAGAAATGGTACCTGCAGCAATCATTCCGCGCCACGCTTGAGGCAAAGCCACCAGAATGAACGCTTGAAAACGCGTACACCCTAACGTCCGGGCCACATCTTCAGCCCGAGGATTGATCTGGTCGAACGTCACGCGCATCGTGCGCACTGCAAATGCACAAGATACAGTGAATTGCGCGAGCACCACCGCCGGCCAGTGAAAGGCAACCGGAAAGCCCAAGACTTCGTCTAACCAGCGTTCGAGCTTCCATTCGCCAAACGAATGATGAAATAAAATCAACAAACTCAAGCCCAATACCAAGGGTGGCAGGACAATCGGTATATCGACGATCGTGTCAATAATCCACCTACCCGGAAACCGATAACGCGAGAGCAAGTACCCTAATGGCGTACCCACCCACAACGACATCAACGCAGCCAATGTGCAAGAAAAGATCGTCAAACGAAATGCGAATTGAATTTCACGCTTGAGCAACGCTTCGCGAAAGTCATTCCACGACGTGAACATGAAATCGGCGGCGATTAACAACACGATCAACAACACAAAGATCGACGACAATCCGCCCATGACCAAAAAGAAAGGGACATCGGTCCTGCGCCTGGTCTTGGTCGGAATAAGCCTGAAGGTTTCCGTCGAACCTGCTGGGTCGGACTCTGGTTCACTATTCCCCATGCCCGCTATCGCCTTTCACGGGCAGCTTCCATCGAAATCCTTCCGCCAGAAATGTCTCTTTGGATTCCACCGACAGCAGACGCTGGAATAGCCGCTGCATAGTCTGTGCATGTGATGAATTGGCTGCCACAGCAAATGGCTGTACAGCTACAGAACAGGGAATGCCCTCGATCTGGATTGCGTCCAGAAACTCAGCCGCGCCAGCCGCGTTGCTCAAATAGGCGACTGCTGCATCCAGCGAACCGGTCCGCATTTGGTTGACAAGCATATCACCCGACGGAGTCTGCACTTTGACGTTGGCCATCACCTCAGCTTGTACACCGCTGGCCTTTAACGTGTTTTGTGTCAGCCAACCCATCGCACATTGTTTCTCATGGCCAATCCCGACGCGAACATCTGGCCGTGCCAAATCTTTTAAGGAACTGATCTTCAAGGGGTTGCCTTTTTCGACCAGAATCACCAATTCATTTTGCGAGACATCTACCGGATTGGGAAAGATATCAGGGACCGAATTCATGAACTCGCGATCACAAGCAAAATAGGCATCAGGATGTTGACCAGCTTTCATTTGGGCCACCAATATTCCACATCCATTGTAAACTCTTGATACGCGCACTCCTTCGCGCTCCTCGAATAATGCAATGGTATCATCAATGGCCGGACGCAACATGGAACCGGCAAATATGCTCAGCTCGGGAACATCACTCCACACATCCCCATTTTCTACTTCGAAGCCATGTTCCGCATAGCGTTTCATCCCGCGATCTCGAGCCGTCACATAACGCGCGAAATGCAAAGCTTGTTGAGAATGCTTCGTGGACTGCAACACGGCCAGCGAGACTGTCGAGACAACCTCGGACAATTCGGGGATAACAACACCTTCTAACGCCGGATAAGGATGCAAAACGACATCATAAACAATGCCGACGTCGGCAGCCCCAACCAACAAATCGTTCGCCACATCGGTCACCGTACTTCGATAGGCCCTCGTTGCGTCATTAAGCTTGTCCCATAAAGCTTGCTGCTTTAACTTTTCGCAAGTCAGTTTACCAATCGCTGAAGCTTCGATCGACGCTTGAACAACTCGCACATCCGAACGCATAAGATCGGCAAAGCTCTTGATCGATTTTGGATTACCTTTGCGAACTGCCAACACACCGCGCATCTGTGCCACAGGGACTACTTCGGCAATCAGCTTTTTCTCACGCGCCATATTCATAAAACTGTCATCGGCGGGTAGAAACAGATCACCGACTCGGCTGACCTCGATGGATGACAGCAGGGTTTGCGAAGGGCCATACTGAACGTCTACAGTTCGCCCGTATTCCTGCTCATAGTCGAGGCGGATTTGATCGATTACCGCGCGATTGCTGGCCGCACAGTAAATAACCAAATTCGAAGTTGTCTTCTCCTGAGTACCTGTTGCCTGTTCCGCAGGCGAACTCGCTGGCAAATCGGGAATTTGACGTCTGTCAGTTCTTCCCAACAACCAAACTATTACCACCATAGCCAACATGGACGCAAACATGGCAATCAGCGTACGACTCATTTGAATCTATTTCTTTCTGCCCGGTGGGATAGTCAGCAGCACAGGAGCTTTGGGCTGAGTAACAGACTGGATCTGGTCGGCCGGTGTGGCTATCTCGCCATCCTCTCCAAAGAGCAACTTTTCCCAATGGACGTCCAATAACAAATCAAATCCCGGATTCTTTTCCTTAACCTGACACGAACAAGCTCCACACAGAAAAATCGTCAGATCCTCAACCAATCCTTCATTAAGCATGCTAGCGGGAAGGATCTCAAGTGCTCGACCACGCCCAAAGACTGGAGCCAACAAAGGTTCGCCTTTCCCTACCGCATCCGCATCAATCCCCGACATTAACTTGACTAAATAAGCTTCCTGCGGATCTTGAGGATCGATTTCCAAGAAACTGAACTGCACCAACAACGGCACGTCGGCAAACAACTCGGAACCCGGTAGACCAATCCCCTCTGGCAACTTGATTTGCTTTTCCAATCGCTCAAATTGCTTCTTCAATAAGACTCGTACCGCTTCATTTTTCGATTCATCTGGAGACTTGAGCAACAACCAAACTACGGCATCTCCGGCCATGATTCGCTCAGCCAGTCGTTTTCTCGCCGGCGACGAATTTAACGCTAATTTGTCTAAGTCTTCGATAGCCCCTTGCCATACATTTACGAACCGACCAAATGCCAACTTCTGCCGCAATATGGCATACGGCATTTTCTTCGATGCAACTTGTTGTACGGACTGCCAAACATCCTTCAGCTCTTTATCAATTTGCGGGCCAGGTGAGATACGCCGAATTTCGAGATTGGCGGTTATTACGCTGGTGGCACTGCTGCCGGCCAGCGTGGCCAGACTTCGTTCGTGCTGGTCTGTGAGTTTGCCTTCGTGGAAAACAAGTAATTGACATTTGTCCGCTTGCCATCGTTCCAAGGCATAACGATAAACCGGGATGTTGCACGCGCAAGCTCGATGGCCGTACGTCGACAATAACACACAAACAATTTGCGCCAGCGCAAGTTTGATGAACGTCCCACGATAGAAAACAGAGCAATGGATCATGGTGCAGGCTTTCCAAAACACATGATTTGTCCGTCGAGTGTCGTCAGGAATACTTGACCATTCGCACCAGCCATGCCGTCCCAAGTGGGAATCGTACCCAGTTCGATGAGCGACTCGATCATGCCGGTCTCACCATTGACGGCTAATAGTAAGCCACCAATCTTGCCTTCCAACGCATCGTCTTGTTTAGCCAGAATCTGCTCGACGTCCTTGTCTTTCGTAGCCAGTTGCTTAAATGTCCGTTCTTCGTCGATCATATCCAACGGACCAGCGAGAAACAGCCGATCGCCCGCCAACAACATCGCACGCGCGTAGATCGGCACATCCGTTGTCCACTTGGGTTCAACGTAACTGTCTCGCGCCCCAGGGTTACCATTCGCGTTGGCGGCTTTGGCTTTATTAGCCCCTTTACCCTTCGACTTGGGTTTGGCATTGTTAGCCTTCTTGGCCACATCATTTGCACTAGCCGTCCGAGCGCTCAGTTGAAGGGCTTTGCCGAATTTTCCATCGACCAAAACGCCGCCATCAATCGTCCCGTTGTTGCGGTGCGTGGAAAAATCTCGAGCGGTCCCATCATCAAACGTAACGACCAAAACTGGATCACTCGACATCTCCGAGCCTGATTCGAATCTTGCTGCAACCTGTGCATCTCCCACTGCCGTAAAATACAACCTCACCTCGTCCACGATGCCGGTGAATTGGTGAGGCACGTTGTATTCTCCGACCGCAGATTGTGCGTCGGCACCAACTTCCAATCCTTGAGCTGGATCCTTAGTTAACAACCCCTTGGACTTGCCAGCCGCGACCCGTTGGCCATCTACATACAAGCGCATTTCTCGTTCGGGTGTCAACACACCTACGATGTGATGCCAACCTCCAATGATCGATTGAGGTCCAATGATCGTTGAAAGTTGTGTAGCAGAACGAACCATGAATACCGGACGTCCATCTTCTAACGTCAGGGCAAACCCCTCCGCAGGTCCTCCACGAGCAACGATGGCGCCGCCTGGGCGCGTGGCCGTTACCCACGCTTCGATCGTAATCGGTTTGCCCTCAGGGCTCAGACTGGGAGTCTTTGGAAACGAGGCGTACGATCCAGGTGTCGCAGCCGCCAGCGTGGCTCCAGCGGGAATCTCCGGCGGCGTTGGATCCGCAGCAAACAACTGATGTTCCATGGTAGTTGTCCAGCGCAAGTACTGAGGTTTGCGCCCGTATCCAAACACGTATCCATTCCCTTGGACCAATATTTGCCCCGATGGAGCGAATTTTCCAGCCTGGTAATAACCACCATGTCCACCCGCAAAACTCTGACCTAACACCCAGTAAGATCGATGGAACCAAGATTCATCTAGGAACCCCATCGGAGCAAAAATGTGCTCACCATCACCCCGCTGGACAGATGCCTGGCCGACAAAGTCACCTGCATTCGGCCCAATTTTTAATCGCTTGCCCTGGAAATCAAACTTTTGTGATTTCATGTAAATGAACTTATCATCTGACGAAAGAATATCCGGCAATCCTACTGGCATTTGCAAAATCTTGACCGTTTCCTGCAAGTTGTTGCCAGTTTCGGGGTTCTTGTCGTCAATCAAAGTCTCCGACAGTTTTTCACCGGTCGCGATGTCTAATCGAAGCAACCGCAATCCTCCGTCTAAAAAGGCAGATCGCCCGGCCACGCAATGGATGACATTATCTCTGACCAAGACACTACCATGCACTGGCCATAGGCTCTCCAGTTGCTCAAATGCCATCGTACGCCTGTCCATAGGAGCCGCGCGGTAACGCCAAGCGAGTTGGCCGTCCACAGCACTCAAGCAATAAACCCATCCGTCTGCTCCGCCGAAAACAACCCGACCACGATGAATTGTTGGTGGCGAATCGATCCTACCTCCAATCGTGTACGACCACTTCTGCTGGCCGTTCTGCTCGTCCAAGGCCAACAAAGTATGAGCATCAACTTGAGCCACATAAACCGTGCCGCTTGCAATCACGGGGGGCGTCAATCGTCCTTGCAAAGCGACTTTCCACTTAGCTTGCACAGAGGCAGAAATCGGTGATGAAGCAGAACCGCTGCGGGCCGCATCATGCCGATAGGTCGGCCAATCACCACTCTCAGGCGCTGCGGGTGCCAATAATTTGGCCGTATAGCTGGGGCCTGTCTCCAACCTCCCTTCTTCTGCAACCTCACCTGGAATCGGACGCGTTGGAGCAACAGGAGCCAACGCATTAAAGCCGAACAACTTTGCTTCGGGATAACATGCACAATCGTGTGGGGGCGTGTATGTCAACCCGTTGCAGGGCATCACTCCATATAAACAACCACCACGCACCCAATGATGAATATCCCAATGTTCTTGCCCAGGATCGACATACTCGACACCTGTTCGCGAGGGAATTAAGAACTTATCGGTTGCTTTGGCAATGTAACACCGATGATGAAACCAATAGGTATCGATGTCCGGTGGGAACTCTTTCTTGACCGCGCCAGTGCGTGGATCGCGACCAGTAAATACTCCCGAATCCTTGCCAGAAGTTGTCGGTGCACACCACACCAATCCGTCCATGACGATCAAGTCCTGAGGCGACTGGTAACCAGAATTCGGGTGCTGTGATGTCCAAAGTTGTTTGCCACTGGCCGCATCCAAACTAAACATTTTTCCGTCACCGCCCGCATACAGCACGACGTCGCGATGGACAACCAAACGGGGACCAAAATTGAAAGTAAACTGATTCCGCCTCGTCACTGGCTCGGTCCGCCAAACCAGTTCTCCACTGGTTTGATTGGCAGCCACCAAACTCTCACCATCGTGGAAGTACAGATTCGCTTGATCGGCGGCAAGCGTCAAAGGTGATATCTTGGTTTGTTTCGCCCAAAGCTGCTTACCGGTTGCCGGATCGAGCGCCATCAGCACACGAGGTTCTTCGTTCCAAAACATGTCCCGAGCCAATGCTTGATCGCCAACGGTTCCATTGACGGGCGAATAATCAGCCAACTCCGCCTTACCCTTGCGCACGACAACAAAGATCTTTCCGCCAATTGTGATGATTTCCTCCGTTGACGCAGTTTCGGCGAAAGTCATCTTTGTTTCGCCAGTGGCGGCATCCAGGGCCACCAAGGGAGCATCGTAACCAAGCGTTACGTACACGGAATCGTGAGTGGACACTAACCGGCGCGAAAGTTGTGTCGGGCCACTCTTGAGCGGCCATAAGTGGCTCTGCCAAGTTTCGATGTCGCGTTTCCACAATACTGTTCCATTGAATGCATCGCGAGCAATCAACTTCCACTTGGGCGGCATCTGTATCGATATCCGACTCCCTTCGTCCATGATGTAAAACATGCGACCATTGGTGGAAACCAGTGCACTCATACTCGCCATGCGATCATGATGTCGTGACCAACGAGGCGAGCCAACCCATTGCAAATGCCGAGGAGGACCGACCACATCATCGTGAGCTACGCCATTGCCGCTGGCATCGTGCAAATAATGAGACCATTCGTCGATGTTTTTAGGACGAGGCTTGATCACCTTTTTCCACGTTGAGCCATCGCTCTTGATGTAAGCGACTCCATTGGGAACCAACACTCGCATGACTTCCTGCATCGCAACGGGCTCCAGTTGTTCGGCCACCAGCAGATTGACAAAATTGTCAACATACGGCAACTCGTTACCCACCAGCCGATCGACCGCAACATCTCCGTACACACCCAGAGATTGCAGTTTGCGCCTCGCTGCATCCACGATTGCCGGCTCCCGATCCAAACCCTGCACTTGGAATGAAGCCGATTGACGTAGCGCCGCCGTCAATTCACCTGTTCCCACTCCCAAGTGAACCACAAAGCCCCCAGACGTTCCCGTAGCGTGCAGTATTTCGGCGGCTTGTTTCGCTGCATCTCCCTTAGCGATCGAGGCGGTAATAATGGAGATTGATAAGATGCAAACGGCGATCAATTGAAGGCGATATAGTTGTTGTCGTAGCATGCGCTAACTCGTTGATTGTTGATGCAATCGCTGGTTTGTAAAAACGGTAAGGATTTTCGCAGTACAAAGATCCTATATTCGTGCTCTTCGCAACGCAAGCAACTGGGCTCGACTACCCCCAACGCTCGCGATGATTACTTGATTGAGGAACCAAGATCGAAACGTCCAATTTCAATGGAATGCGCAAGCCATCGTATCCTAACGAAACATCTCGCGGCAAAATCTCGTGCATGGTTGCATGGTCGAATTCATGTGACAAGTGCGTAAGAAAAGTATGCTGAGGCTTGACTTGCTCGACCACCGCCAATGCCGCTGAGAGATGGAAGTGGGTCGGATGGGGCTCGAAACGAAGTGCATCCACAATCAGAAATTCGACCCCTGCAAGCACATCCAGGCTCTCGGGAGGTATGCCGTTTGTGTCAGTGCAATACGCGACGTTTCCTATGCGAAAGCCTAATGATTGATAATGCGGCCCATGAAACATGCGCAAGGGACGGACAATCGCCCCGAGGATTTCCAGTGGAGCTGTATCAATCGTGATAGGCTCCAACTTTGGCACTGCGCCCGGATGAGTGGCCGTCGTTGGCCGAAATGCATAGTCAAAGCTGCGCCGAATACGATCCTCTACCAACGGTTCGCAGTACAAAGGAACTGGAGCATTCAACACAAAGGGAAATAGGCGTAAATCATCCAACCCAAAAATGTGATCTGCATGTTCGTGCGTAAACAATACTGCATGCACCACTCCAATGCCTTCTCGCAATAACTGAATTCGCAAATCCGGCGGCGTGTCGATTAGTAAGTTTCCACCAGGCAGCCCCATAATCGCCGAACAACGCGTGCGTTTGTTTTTAGGTTCCGGCGAAGAACATACTGCACATCCACAACCGAGCACCGGCACACCAACCGACGTCCCTGTACCGAGCAAGATGAACTCGCCTCGAATGTCCTGGGTGCGAAATATGTGTGGCACGATTGCTTGACCAAGGCATTAAAGAATAATAAGGAACCGGTAACGACGATTAGCTAGCATTAGCTGTTAATTAATTCCTGCTAGTCGAGAATTATGTTTGTACCGTGGAACGGCTGGTTGGTCTAGTTGACGGTTCACTGTCCACAGAGCTAGACTGATATTCAACACAATTTCGAAGTGCATTCCGTTTGCAACTGCGGTCGCGGTACACGGAACCGCTGATATATCTAGAGCCACCATCTTCGAGGCGCAGTGCAGACAGCAGGATTCGTTTGTCGATCAGAAACGCTGATCAAATTCTCGGTGCCAATTTTTCAAGGAAGTTTGCGCAATGTCCACCAAGCAGAATACAATTGCCGTGGTCGATCTAGGCTCAACCTCGCACGTTAACGAATCGTCCACCGAAATGTTTCCGTTCCGACGTATTGGCTGCCAAACGTTGCTGGAGCGAACGGTTCGCCGGTTGTCCGATTGCCTGCGACTAGACGCCATCGCCATCACGGGTGCACCCGAATTCTCGTCGCACATACAACGTGGACATCTACAGCCCGCACAGTGGTTGCCCAACCCGAACTCCGTGTCACTTGCACGCGTCGCTGATTCAGCCAAACAACTCGATGCCGAACTAGTTGTGCTGGTCTCGCCAGCTTGTCCTTTTATTGATCCCATACTAGTCGACCGATTGATCACCGCCGCTTGGGGTTCACCCGAGGCTGATTTTGTTGCCTTCGCATCACAAATGCGCCCGACGTTTTCGCTGGACGACCTTGGATTGGTAGCCGAGGTCGTACATCGGCGAGTCCTCAAGAGGTTGGTTAAGGATCATCGCTTCTCCGACGACCCTCGCAGAATTCCTCAGCTAGTTCGCTCTATGCCCGAAGTTTTTCAAGCTCGATTGCTGCCGCTACCAAGTTCAATCGATCGGGATGATCTCCGCTTTGTACTTGAAAATGACGACGACTGGGAACGAGCCTATCAGCTTGTCGAGGCTAGTGGCAACGATTATGACTATCGCGACTTAGCCTTTTTGGCAGGCAATATCGATACTCGTCTCAAAGCCTGCTGAACTCCCCAACTGACAATTACAACGTCGCGTGGGTGCGATCACAATAAATCAACTTCTCCACGCTGTTATTTCAAGCCCTGCTCAGCGCACCCCGCGATCGTATAGCTCTCTGCGACACAGGGTATTTAGTCAGCCGGAAAAGCGTTAGCCTCCGGATCTCGCTTCGGAAAAGCCTAAAGGTGTCACTCATGTGGGTGGTGATTTCTGATTTTATTAGGGTTGGACTGGAATTGGGGCGGAGGGCAGTGTGTGTAGCTTGAAACCTAACCATCCTCCGGGCAAGCCGGAGGGATTAAGCGTTGGGTGCCGTTGGGTTTTGTACACTGTTTGTAGCTTCTAGCGATTCAGGCAACATAGTTTTGAGAGCGAAGATCGCCGCACAAATCCCACCGGCTTGCACGGTGGAGGGTTAGGTTTCAAGCTAACAGCAAATACCGCCTGTTTTCTTACCTGTCGGATTTT
>CAZVBC010000091.1:0-20503 GCA_964625155.1 uncultured Pirellulaceae bacterium | reverse complement strand
TGAATAACTACATCCACTGGCGTCGAAGCCATCAAGATTCCCGACAGCCCACCAATGATGAACATGGAAACAAAGCCAATGGAATACAGCATCGGTGTGGTTAATTGCAGTTGACCGCCCCACAATGTTCCCAGCCAATTGAATACTTTTACCGCGCTTGGAACAGCGATCATCACCGTTGCCGCAGCAAACGTAATCCCAAGCACCGGACTCATCCCGGACGTATACATGTGGTGCCCCCACACAACAAATCCGAGTCCTGCAATTACACACATCGAAATGACCATCGGTCGATAGCCAAAGAGTGGTTTGCGCGAGAAGGTAGCCAGAATGTCACTTACCATTCCCATCGCTGGCAAAATCATGATGTATACGGCGGGGTGTGAATAAAACCAAAACAAATGCTGCCACAATAAAGGTTGGCCGCCACCGGACACCGCCGCGCTGTTGTTGGCCGTCGCCATTTCTGGCAAATAAAACCCGGTACCAAACAAGCGATCAGTCATTTGCATAATGGCTGCAGCGGTCAGCACCGGCAGCGCAAACGCTTGTAATATGGCCGTGACAAACATTCCCCAAATGGTCATCGGCAATCTCATCATCGTCATCCCGGGAGCGCGCATTTGGATGATCGTTGTCAAGTAGTTTACCGATCCCATCATGGAGGCAATACCCACACACATCACGCCACCCAACCACAGCGTTTGAGCCAAACCGCTTCCCGGTGACGATTCCACTAAGGCCGATAGCGGTGGATACGAAGTCCAACCAGCCCCCGCGCCGTATGGAGGTACGAAAAAACTGGCGCCGATCAACATAAATGCGGGCCACATCACCCAATACGAACACATGTTTAATGTCGGAAACGCCATGTCTTCTGCACCGATCATCAAGGGAATTAAGTAATTCCCAAACGCCGCTGCAAGTATGGGGATGATCACAAAGAAGATCATTACCGTGGCATGTTGCGTCACTAAAGAAGTATAGAACTCAGGCGAAATCTGCCCCCCTTCGCCACTAAACAGCATCGGACCAACAACCGGCATATTGTGCCAAGGCCAAGCCAGTTGCCACCGAATCGCCATCGCCAGCATGCCACCGACCAAGAACCACAACAGAGTTGAAAACAGAAACTGCAAACCGATTATTTTATGGTCACGCGCAAATACATAAGTGGTGACCCATTTCATCAGCCCTCCTTGTTCGATTACGGCTTCAGGTTCCGCTGGCCAGTTTCTGACAGTTGTCGAACTCATCAATGGCAATCCAAAATATGTTTTTTACGCAAACAAGTCACTGGCTGACTGCGCCGGTTGGTACCAGCGCCGAGGGCTCGACGGTTGAGGTTCCTGCAATTTGTTCGGCGCGAGATTGAGGAACCGGCTGTTGGTACTCGCGAGATAACTGTCGTTCACGCAACTGGCTCAAATACTCTCGGAACTCTTCCGGTGACTGTGCGACAAAGCGTCCTTTCATTTTGTAGTGGCCCCAGCCACACAATTCTGTGCAAACGATGTCGTAGCTGCCAACTTTTTCCGCTTGAAACCACACGATCTGCCGCGTGCCAGGGATCATATCGTTTTTCAAACGGAGCGCTGGCACGAAAAAACTGTGTAATACATCGGCACTTTTCAACGAGCCTACCATCATGGTTCCCGTCGGGCAGTGCAGTTCGTTTACGTCTCCTAATATGTCATCCGGCGTGTTGAGTAATTTGTCTTCGCCCGCGTAGCGAATTCGCCATTCGAATTGACGACCCACAACTTCAAAACTGGCAGGTTCAGGTTGATCATCGCTGGTCCCCATTTGCCCGTCAGCACCTGGCAACATAGGACGATTGATGCGCACGTCGGCATAAACTTTGAACTGGTAAACCGCCAAAGCAACCAGAATTACTGTGGGAATCAAGGTCCACCACAACTCCAGTCGATGATTGCCATGCACGTATCTCGGGGCCTGCTGATTGCAAGCCCCATCGTACTTCCACATAAAGAGGAAAAGTGCGACGCCCGTACCAACAAAAACCACACCGATTAACGCCAAGATGATGTCGTGTAGCCGATCGATCTCAGTGGCTAGTGGGTTGATATTCTCTGGAAACCACATCGCCAGCGGACCTGTACTTGAAAGCATGCCTACCAAATACATGGCCGTACCTAAAACAGGTACGCAGAGAAACAACAGACTCCAAAACTTTCCCACCTACGGTCTCCGATTAAGGTTTTTCGCGTTGATAGGGAGGTACATGTGCAGCTTGCTGTGTGATGTGTTCGTAAGGCAAGCTCAGTAGATAATTCACTAAATCCCAGACATCTTCCGTGGAGAGTCCTTGCGGGTTATCGGGTTTCAAGCCGACTGCAGGCATCGGCGTGCCGTCGATACCCTGAACGATGCGGTGATACAAGTCGATCGGCTTGCTGCCACCTCGATAGATACCTGAACGCAAGTTACGAGGCAAAATATTTCGAGGCTTCAATGCACCCAACTGCAAGAACGGCTTAACTTGCTCCTTGTCCAAAGGATCGACTTTGGCACGTATGGTCCATTCCTTGGTCCAATCATCGTAATCGTTTATTTGGCCGTCTCCCATCGCTGTATTTCCATGACAGTTTGCACAATTGGCGATCTTGCCATGAAAAATACTGCGTCCATTGGCGATCGACGTCTCTAACCGTTGACGAACTTCCGGCGAACCTCCCAAATCCCGTCCAAACAAAGGGTAGTCCGCTGGCGGTGCTTGCACTTCAGTCACAGACTGCGGGGCTTCAACCCAACTTTGTGCAACTTCGATCACCATGTCCTCAATGGCTTTCAATTGAGCTTGATATTCGTCAGGGGCGGACTCTTTTAATGCTGGGTCCAATAACCGCTCCCCTTTTTCCAAGTCCAATTCGTTCGCCGCTTCGATTATCAATCGTCGCTCAACTTCCCCTCGAATCGATAGATAAATGGCGTAATCCATCAGTGCTTCGAGATCATCCGGCTTTAATAGACTAAAAGAAGGCATGCTGGTACCCATGATGCCTTCCATAAGTAACCGCCGAATGTCCTCGCGCGTTGGCTTCTTTCCCTTAGGAGTTGTTTTGAATTTAAACACACCCATGCGAAAGTCACGCGGATACGGGTTTAAGAAAGTCGATGTTGGCCCCACTCCGCTGGCAGGTGTACCATGACAATGAACACAATGCTCGCGGAACAACCCAAAGTGATTGTCATTTTGATCGCTACGCACCGGCCCTGCAGCTCGCGAAAGTCGTTCGAGAGAAACCAGACCAGCCAAATCCGGATCATCCGTCATCGGCTTAGGCAACTTGGGTTGGTCAGGAGTACCAAACATCTCTGCTAGGATGAATTCGGCATCCGTAACTGCGGATTGCATTTCCATCCCGCTTTCGATTTCCATTCGTTTGGCGAAAACCAAATTCGACGAAAACGAAGCAACCGGAACTTCACATCCGCTGAAAATACACACTGCCACTAACGAAGTCGCGGCAACTGTGATTCGATTGATTCGGTGATGACGCAAACGCTTCATGTATTCTCACTATCTACTGCTGGCGTAATCACTTAGTGAACCACATCCTCCTTCCGACGCAACGTGAAATACGCTGGGGCAAAGCGTCGCATCAACGCATTGCCTATTCAAAAGCACATAGACTGCACCTAAATCCGGGGGCTCAGGTCGTGTAAAAAAACGTTTTTAAAAATCCAGGCCCCAAATACTTTTGAACGTACGAGGAGTTGGGGGTAGAGTTTCAAGAATTTCTACCCCTCAGGAAATTAAAAGACCCCAAACTACCAAAATCTTTCGGGGACATTCGGAGAGGTTAAAAAATGTGACCTCAGCGAAGTACAAGCTAGAGCGTTACTTAAACTTCTTAGCGTCCACTTCGACTTTGAACTCGTTCGCACCGGGCTTCAGATCCAGTTCCAGCGAAGCTCGGTCCCATTTGACTTTCTTGCCGTTAAGCGTGACTTCGTCGATGGCCGTAACGGTGTTTTCATGCCAGATCCGGAAAGGAACTTTTCCAGCGGGTAGCTTTTCGATTTTCAGAACTCCGTCGGCATCGCTCACGCCAACGTAGGGATGATCCTGGGCAATAATATGAGCCTTCATCCATGAATGGCTACCGCATTCGACTGGACAAACCCCGCGCTCGGGTTCTTTAATCGTCAGATCTCGTGAACTTCCTATTTGGACAGTAAAGTTCTGTGGTTCATTAGCAAAAAATGCACTGAAATTCGCATTGTGGCCGGTCTTGTCAGAGTTCTTGACAGTTATCGTCTGCCCTGCACGGACGACCAGCACATGTGGAACAAACACACAGTTGATGTTGTCCAACACCACCTTGTTCTTGGGAACTTCTTTCAAAGAAGGGTGGATTTCCTTGAGCTTGTATTTTCTGGTATCGACATACAAAGCCACGTTTTGAATGCCGTTATTCTTCGGATTTACTAACATTAATTCGGAGCGAATACTCAATGCTGCGCAAAAAGGATCACGTTCTTTCCCAACAATTTCGCTGGTCTTCGGAATCGTACCTTTTACCGTAATCGTCATTTTCAGATCCGCCCAATCAGCGGCTGAAGCAATATGCACTACGCTGATTGCCACAACAAAAAATGTGGCGCTAAGTAATTTGGTCTTCATAAAATCTCTCCGATTGGAAGCTAACTCGCCGAGCCTAAGTTCCTGCCATGTTGATAAGGCGCGGCGGATTAGTCAAGGAAGGTAGGAACTGGGTTTCCAAAAAACGAATCGCGTTAGACTAAGTTCTGTTTTTAGAGGCTCGTTTATTGTTCCCAGTCGGGAAGGGTGGCTTCAGACTTTGCGAGCAAAGCCATATATTGAAAGAATAATATCACTCCAGCGTTCGCGGGGAAGGTCCCGCACCTTACGAATCATTGCCAACCGAGTTAAAGGCAGCCGCATTGCTTGCTTGAACACAGGATTGCTAGCGACGTGAAATGTCCCAGCTTCGGGTGCTCTTCCACCTCATGGAAACTATTCTGACGAGGTTCGATTTGCCGATAATGATTATGGATGACTACTCGCAAAGTCAATTTAGCAAAGCCACACAATTTAGCTTCAATCTCGAAACGGCAATAACCCCATGAGCCAATCAGTAAGTCTTTGCCTGGTACTGCACAATCACCAGCCTGTCGGCAATTTTGATGGTGTGATCGAACAAGCATACCAAGATAGTTACTTGCCTTTTCTTGACGTGTTCGAGACATTTGATCCGCTGAAGATCTCACTGCACACCTCTGGGCCTTTGATGGTCTGGTTGGCTGAGAAGCATCCTGAGTACATTCACCGACTTGCTGTGCTCGTGGCGGCGGGCCGTATTGAGATTATTGGCGGGCCATTTTACGAACCCATCCTGCCTATGCTCCCGAGTCGCGATCGAATTGGACAAATTCGCAAATACACAGATTACTTAAACAGGACATTCTCGACCAACGTTATGGGCATGTGGATGCCCGAGCGAGTTTGGGAAAGCGATTTGACCAGCGACATTGCGCGAGCTGGCATCGCTTACACCGTCTTGGACGATTATCACTTCAAGGCTGCCGGACTGGCAGAAGAGGAGTTACTCAGCTATTTCGTGACCGAAGATGACGGCAATTTACTGCGAGTATTTCCAGGTAGTGAGCGACTAAGGTACACGATTCCCTTCGAAGCTCCAGAGAAGACAATCGAATATGCTCGCACAATTGCACAGAAGTATCCGGGATCAGTGTTGGTATTCGGTGATGATGGAGAGAAATTCGGAACTTGGCCCGACACGAAATACCATGTCTACGAACGAGGGTGGTTGCGCACTTTCTTTGGGCTGTTGGTCCAGAATGCATCTTGGCTGAAAACTCAAACGTTGGCCGAGATTGTCGATGCGCATGCTCCGCAGGGGAAGGTCTACTTGCCCGATTGCAGTTACCGAGAGATGACCGAATGGGCGCTCCCTGTTAAGCAACAGGAGTTGTACGATGACGTCACGCATCAACTGCACGAACATCCTCGTTGGTCAGATATCCAGCGATTTGTGCGCGGAGGCAACTGGCGCAATTTCAAAGTGCGTTACAGCGAAGCTAACGAAATGTACGCGCGGATGATGCTGGTCAGCCGACGATTGGAAATCGCGAGGCAGCTTGGCGAGGATGCTGCTGCTCTTGATTTGATCGAAGATCATCTTTATCGCGGACAGTGCAATTGTCCCTATTGGCACGGCGCCTTTGGTGGCATCTATCTACCACACTTGCGAAACGCGATCTATCGTGAGCTTATCCAAGCAGATACGGCACTCGATCGCCTCCAACATGGTGATGGAGCTTGGGTCGAAGCGACAACTGAAGATTACGACTTTGACTTAAGGCCTGAAGTTCGGTTGGCAAACGATCGCATCGTTGCGTTCATCGCACCAGCGGTCGGAGGTATGCTGTATGAATTGGACCTCCGTGATGTATCACATAATTTATTGGGAACCATTCGGCGTCGTCCCGAGAGTTATCATCGAAAAGTCTTGCGTGGCAACAAGCAGACCGAGGGAGCAGTAGCCAGCATTCATGATCGCGTCGTGTTCAAGCAAGAAGGATTGGAGAAACGACTGCAGTACGATCAGTTTGCACGCAAGAGTTTTCTTGATCACTTTTTCGACAACGACGTTTCGTTTGACCGCATTGCAGAAGGTACGGCAGACGAACGAGGGGACTTCGTGGCTATGCCCTACGAAGCCAAACTGCGCCGAGGAACTGGGAAAGTCCAGTTGCAGTTGTGCCGTGATGGAAATGCTTGGGGAGTTCCCCTGCGCATTACCAAGGCGCTCACGCTCGAGGAAGGGGATGCTCGATTACAGCTCGCCTATTTGATCGAAGGATTGCCCAGAGATCGACAATTTCATTTTGCTATGGAGTGGAATTTCGCAGGCATGCCCGCCGGTGCGGATGATCGTTATTTTTACGATGAGCAAGGTGGACGCATCGGCCAACTGGGCAAGCGATTGAATTTGACGGGCAAACAGCACTTGGGATTGATCGATCAGTGGCAAGGACTGGACGTCTTTCTCTCACTAAGTCGTCCTGCAGGGCTGTGGGCTTACCCAATTGAAACTGTCAGCCAAAGCGAAGGTGGATTCGAGTTGGTACACCAGTCGGTATGTGTCATGCCACATTGGCTAATCCAAGGAGACGTAGAAGGCAAATGGTCCGTCAAAATGGACCTCAACCTTGCGCGGACTCACCAACCAAGTGTTTTGGCAGAGCAATTTGGCCATTCCATCGTGATGACACCTGTCGCATGATTGGCAGTAACAAGCGAGCGACACAATCGTCTAGTGCTCAGAAGTTGGAAACTGCTGAGTAATTCGTCGCGTGTGAATTGCCTACGATTCTCTAATTTATTCGTCCTGCTCACGGTACCGCATTGCGACGATGTAGCGGACGTGCGGATGAGAAGAGCGAAGTTCGTGTTGAACTTCGTTTGCCTGTTGGCATTGGAGGTGTGGCAACTGCCTTTACAGGGCGAAGCAAATCCACGATTGTTCGAGACTCCTTAGTTCAATTCCTAATCGAATGGCCAGACCAGTGGAGACCCTCAATGGCTCTCGGGGATCCAGGTATCCTGCGGCAAGTTGTGGGTTGTAATGCGCATTGAGCCAGATTTAGGATCTGGAAAAATGAGAATGGCACCAATTTGTGGATGTGCCTCACAAAACTCAGCAGCTTTGGCCGCTCCCATAACAAACATCGCGGTGGCCAGCGCATCGGCAACCGCTGCGCTGGAGCAGATCACCGTAGTGCTCATCATTCCTTCGGAAGGTCGTCCCGTTCGCGGATCAATAATGTGGCTGTAACGTCGTCCCTCAAAGTGAAAGAACTGCTTGCCCGACCCACTGGTCCCCAAAGCGGCGTTGACCAGACGAATGGTTCCAAGCACGTCGTCCATGCGCCATGGGTGCTTTAGTGCCACCATCCACCCAGCTTCAATATCTGAGCGTTGACGATTTCCCATCGCAGCAATCGAGCTGCGCCCGCCGTGTAATAGAAAGTCACCGATACCTGCACTGCTGAGAATCTTTGCGGCAACATCCAGTGCATAACCCTTGCCGATACCACCTGGATTCATATTCGTTGCGGGATGGTTATATCGTACGTGACCTTGCGCATTGATAACAATATGTCGAGAATTCGCGGCGCTCAGTACCGCAGCAATTTCTGTGTCAGTCGGCACCCTTCCTTGGCGACGTGAGAATCCCCAAACTTCGGACAACTTGCCAGCAGTTAAGTCGAATGCACCATCGGTCAACTCAGATATGGCTTGACCTAACCCGATCAATTCCAATGTACTTGCCGAAACTGGTATGGGGCGCATGGCGGCGTACCGATTGGCCGTACTGAAGTCGCTGGTTGGAATGTACACGCTCAGCAGATGTTCTAAGTGGCTGATAGCGTCCAAAGCGATACCCGCTTGCTCCACTCCATGTGGATATTGACCGCGGTTTAACAAAACCTCGAACTCGCAGGCCATCGAAGAACGTTCGATGCTTAACAACAATGAATCATGAACTGCTGGCGGTCTGGAGCTTGAATCGGTACGGGTTGATCTGGCTTGGCATGAGTCGACGTGTGTCCAACTGCCAAGTGTTGATAACCAACCATCCAGATCTAGCATCTTAGTTTGCACGACAATTCAAGGTTAAGACTTGCGAGAGTTCGCAGGCGTATATTTGACTGGTTGACTGGTATCCTTGCGCATGTCTTCCTCCCACTGTTCATAGAGTCGAACCAGTTGCCTGAGTTCCTGCGGTCGATGCTTGGCTAGATTGTTGGATTCAATCCCATTTGAAACTATATCGTACAGCTCCCAATCAGCGTCTGGTGCCGGACGCACGATCTTCCACTTGCCACTGCGCAGTGCAGCACTGCCACGCAAGTGAGAGACAATAAAACTGTGCGGCGATTTCGCTGAACCCGCTAGAGTGTCGAGCGGATTGCGACCATCGAGAATACGATTGGCAGGTGGCTGAACACTGGCCGCATGCAAACACAAAGGCAAAACATCTAAATGGGTCAGCATCTCGCCAGTCACCGTCCCCGGTTTGATCTTGCCTGGCCAGCGAAAGATAGCAGGTACGCGAATTCCTCCTTCGTACATGCTTGGCGCACCATCTCGAAATGGAGCATTTGACGCTGCATCGAAGCCGTGCGTGGGCCGGAGAATCGCTCCCATATCGGAAATGAACATCACCAAAGTACTTTCTCTCAAACCTTCATCGTCAAGCGTCTTGAGAACTCGGCCAACCGCTGCGTCCAAGGCTGTCACTACTGCAAAATACCTCTTCTTTTCGTTGCCTTCCTCGACTGACCATCCATACTGCTGGAGATACTTGGAAGGTACCTGCCATCGAGGTGTCTCGCCCACCGAGGTATTTACGTGGCTGACATAGTGCGGTGCATTAAATGGCAAATACGCAAAAAAAGGACGTTTTGCGTGTGCTTGGCGCTTAATGAAATCACAAGTTGCATCAGCGAATAACTCAGTGCTATAACCATCGAGCTTTGTCCGCTCGATACCTCGAAACAGATCGTATTCGCCATGATACGTATGAGCGAAATAATGAATGTTGCCGGATCGGCAGCCGAAAAACTCATCGAATCCACGTTCAGTTGGGCGGCTACCTTCAGCAAATCCGATGTTCCATTTCCCAAAGCAACCGGAACTGTAACCTGCCTCACTTAAGTATTGTGGGATTATTATTTCGCGATGCGGTAATCCCACTCCGTACCAGTTTTCTTCCCTCACCAGTTGATGCTGGAGGCCGTTTCGCAAAGGATATCGACCAGTCAATATGGCACCACGCGATACCGTACATGTGGACGCTACCACATAAAAATCAGTGCAACGAATTCCTTCACTAGCTAAGCGATCGATGTGCGGTGTCTGGATGCCCAAGTTACCATAGCATCCAAGATCACCATAACCCAAATTGTCGGCGTACAATAAGACGATGTTGGTGGCTTGCGGATCCGCAGCTCGAACGCGGCACAGACCAACCACAACGAACAACATCATCCAGCACACGGAATTCTTCATTGCGCACCACAATTATGACAGGGACAAATCTGGAAGTTCGGTCACAGATGAGCCAACGTGCGGCCAATCGATTCCCAGCTCAGCGTTCGCCGCATTCCCAGCGATTCAACAGTACTGAACGATGCATCTGTTAACGCGAAGGCTGTCGCTTACCCTCAGCCCTAAATCAACTCTCGAATCGGTTGCACTTCCGGTGGCACGATATATTGTGGCCGACCTCGAAAGTCGAAGAGGCGTTCGGATTCTAAATTGACGCCCAGATTGTGATACAAAGTCGCCATCACCTCTTGAAAAGTCACCGGCCGATCCTTTGCTTCACCACCCAAACGGTCAGTGGAACCAATTACCTGCCCAGTGCGCATACCACCACCGGACAACAGGGCGCACGAAACTTGCGGCCAATGATCCCTTCCAGCGTCTTTATTGATCTTGGGAGTACGACCGAATTCACCCCACGCCACAACCGTCACGTCTTTATCGAGCCCACGCTCGTACAAATCCTCAACTAATGCAGCCAGAGCCTTCTCAAACGGAGGAAATTCTGATTTCGCTGTCTTAAAGTTGTTGCCATGCCAATCCCAAAAACCGTAATTGATCGTGACAAAACGCACGCCAGCTTCAACCAACCGCCTAGCGATCAAGAAATTCTGCGGAGTTCGAGGTGCACCATCTCCCTTGGGGACTTTAAGGTCCTCGCTACCATAGCGTTGCCGAGTCTGCTCGCTCTCTTTGGTAATGTCCAACGCGCTAAACAACTCCGACGAAGTCAAAATACCCATGGCACGTTCAGAAAAAACATCCATACCGGACATGCGGCCTGAATTGTCGACTTCACGACGGAACCGATCAAAGTCCGACAATAACCCACGTCGATCAGCCAAACGGTCTGTCGAAATCCCTTGCAATACCATGTCGTCGCGACCTTCACCCGTTGGCCTGAAGGAAGAATGCCCCAATCCTAAAAAGCCAGCAGAAGGTTCGTTGTAGGGACGATGCTGAGTCGTAAAACATAAACTTACAAAGGGCGGAACTCCAGGATGCACTGGCCCCTGAAATTTACTGACCACCGATCCAATGTGTGGCCAGCCACCTGCGGGCACGTTTTGTTCGTGATAGCCGGTCATACATTGATACGAATAATGTGCGTCGCGCGCTCCGACCATCGATCGGATCGGAACCATCTTGTCCATACATTTCGCTAAGTTCGGCAAGTGCTCGCAGATTTCGATCCCAGGCACGTTTGTTGGGATAGGATCAAATTCTCCTCGGATTTCGATCGGAGCATCGACTTTAAGGTCGTACATGTCTTGATGTGGAGGGCCGCCACACATGTAAATCATGATGACGGACTTGTGCGAATTCTTGATTCCCGCACGCGATTCCAATTGCATCAACCCTGGCAAGGTCAGACCGCCCAGCCCCAAGGTCCCAATTTGTAATGCTTCGCGCCGGCTGATCCGATCGCAATATCGAACCCCAGGATTGGAATTGGAAACAAAATTCAACATGGACCAAACCTAATTTAAAGTCGAACAGTTAATCAAAGCCAGCGGCAGGTGATAGTATACCGGACGGCTTGCGCCGGGTATGCGACGAAGTAAGTGCCCATCGGCTTACGCTGGGCTCTGCCGCTCGCCTAAAACAGCGGACCAGTAACCTCAATTACCGACTGGACACCGTAGCTTCCAGACGCCTTGAATAATGTCGGGTCCCCGCGACATAGAAACCCAGAAAAACTGCACCGACCAATAACATTGAAAAAACATCTGCAGGCGTCACCAGTGCGGCAATGGCGAAGCAGATGGTAACCGCCCAAGACCACCGCGAATAATCGCTTCTCCGCCACACAGTCGCCGACAGAATCACCAAAATCAGTAACGTCAAAAGTTCTACTGAACCAACCATCGCCAAACCTCCCAATTCAATGCGAACCGAAATCTGTACGTTGCACCAACTTAGTCCGCCGAAAGCATTCCATCGACGCATACTTTATTTTCTGCGCCACGGAGATGAAGCGATGGAGTTCATGATAGAAGAGTTGCTAATCGTGGTCAACTTTGTCGACCTTGGGCCAAGTTCGTTCAATGATCGTGCAAGACAAATGTGACTAATGCACAAATCCGATGCACCCGTTTATTGAGCAGTTACGAGGACCTCAACACCTTCTCTAATAGTAATAATGCGAGATTGGTTTGGTTGGTTTTTCGGAGCATCACGATCCATGTCCCAAATGATTTCTTGAGGCATCATCGTCTTTTGTCGCCTGAGTTGTATGAATTGCGTTCCGTAGATTTGTTGGCGTTTCTTGAAAACTGATTCTGTCTTTTGCTTGGTACTTTCCCAAACCGCAGTCCAGCTTCGATCGGCCGGAACCGACGAACTGGCTGCTAACGCTTCGACAAATGCGTTGGTGAACCAGCCTCCAATATCAATCGAACTCCACGCATACTGGCCGCGTGAAGCAGAAGTCAAGTCAATCGTCCCGGTATAACATAAAAGCAATTCCTCGAGCCCAGTCCAACCCTCGATGGGAATGGCTTTGGAACGGAATTCCCTCCTAGGAACAATATCCATTGCCGAGCGATTGTTACACATATCGGTAATCAGAACGGTCAGGCGGGCTCCTTTGGCTTGCAGGGCTCGTAGCAACATTTGGCGCCACATATCTTCGCGCGGAAAATCGAGAAATTGTCCGGACGCAGGATCCTGGTCAGCAGCATTGGGATCGTAGGCACCATGCCCCTGAAAGTAAAACATGAGGGTATCTTGCGGAGATATTTGTACGCGGTGCAACGCTTCAGCGATTGGAATCGACGCACAATCATCGTCTTTTAACAAAATGTACTCACGGAGATAACGCTTCGCGATGTGACTATCGAACAACTGTTTCATCTCCGGGATGTTCTTAGCGATCTTTGGACCGATCTGCGGGTCTTTAGTGGCTACTGCGTGGATCATCACGATGCTCCCTTCCCCGTTGGCTGGTTCTTTGTTCGAACCTAGGGGAACATTAACAAGCGTCGGTTGGGCATGCCATCGAGCGGCAGTGTTGTTCCGAACATCAATCACCGTCAATGCGAGCTGGTCACTGCCCGCGCTCAATTGGCTAAATAGCTGCCCAATATCACGCACAGGCCTTCCTTCGATCGCAGATATGATGTCTCCCACTTTTAGTTTCGATTCGGCTTTCCCCGCTTCAAGTGGCTTCAAAACCATCTGGGAAAAACCTTCATGAAGACAGGCGATCTCGAGTCCGTTGGGGTGCTGACGATAGGAAGCAGGTATTCGCCATTCAGGGCGAAACTGAGAGGCAACGGTGGCTAAGTTTGGTTGTATTACTAATCCCGGTCGACCTGTATCGTCCACAGTCTGAGCAATAATCGGCTTCCAAAATCCACAACCAATCGACAGAGCACATAGAAATAGTCGGATCACAATTCCACCTTCGCCTTCTCGCGTAAATGCAAGTACTTGTTGAGGACTTGAATTACCGTGAGCTTCGCAGGATCCTGTTGTTTCTCTTGCACCATCGCGGCGTTGACGATCAAATTCCATGCTTTGGGGTACCAATCCACTTGTCGCGGACTAAGTCGCCAATTCAGTGGAATGGGCTCTTCTGGTGCAGGGTGTTGAAAAGCAATGGTGCCAACGATCACCGGCACATCCATCGAATTCGAAGAGTCGCCAACATAGACTTGCGGGGTAGGCTCGACCTCAAGCGGAGGAATATCGCTGGATTGCTGTTTTTGTTGTTCGTATGCCACGGTATTTGCAACTCGCAATTGCAAATCGACGTTGGATGAATTCAAGCGTGACTGTTCAACCCAGGTCCCTGGTGTGTCCGGATCATCTTTGGCAGAGCTTGCTGCGGCAAGAGTGGGTTGGGTCTGTTTGCTACTGTCGGTCCACCAAGGTGTATCGATATACGTGGTGGCTAAATCCGCTTCCAATTGCCCGCGCTCGACCTGCGAACTGGTTCGCATGGTTGCAAGTGCTTCAAGAGGGCCGGTCAACCAGCGCAATCGCGCCAAGAGTTTGTTGAAAGTTGAATTTGAACTGCTGGTAATTTCAAGATCGGAGATCGGCTGGATGCGCAACAACAAGATGCGTTGAAATGGGACTTCTTGTCCCTTCTTTTTCTGATCCGCCGCTTTGCGGCCGATAAAGTCAAGCCAATCGATAGCAGTTACGATCCCTTCGTTGTCGGCGTAACCTCCGTCCCCAAGAGCTACTTCAGAACCAAGCGAACTGGCTTGATCGGGACGTGATAGTGGTGACACATAAGGGAACGTGGCACTAGCTCGGGCTGCCGACGCCACATGCAAATCGTGATTGATATCGAGTAATTCTCGGTAATCCCAAGGACGACCAGCGCGTCGCTCCAGTGAAGGACGGGGAGGCAATGGGACACTGGCAAATACGACTCTTCTACCTGACGATGCGTCGGTAGCGTTGAATACAACTGCCGGCATCTCACCCTGTTGCGCTTTTTGTCCCCATTGCGACAACGTTTGCTGCTGGTTCTGGTCGCCAATACGTTCCCGCCAAGCAAATTCCAGACGCTGACCTCGATCGAGTCCGTACCACCAGGGAATAAACGCGGACGGTATGTCGTGAAATGCTAAACCGGCTCCGATTGCGCCCAGGGAAGATTGAGCCGCTCGTTTCCATTGGTTGCCATCCAGTGGCACCGTTCCATCGGTCTGGTCGATGTAACGACTTTGGGCGTGAAACATCGTGCCAACACTACCACCGGAAACGCCGCTGATCAGACACAATGATTGAGAAAAATCCTGATAAAGGCAATCAAGCCGTTCAAGAACCAATGCTGACCAAGCCGCCGCATGAATGCCGCCGCCAGGGCAGGTGACAATCACCAATGTTTTCTTCTGATCCTTGGCCGTTACTTTCGCCATACGTTTGACGACAACGTTCCAGGCCAATTCCTCTAGCTGTTCGCGAATCTGCCGTTGTTCGTTTTCTAGGCGAGCAGCTTCCGATTCCGCATCAGTCATCTCTTGGAGCTTGTTGGCCGCTTCGGCTTGTAAGACTCTTTGCACAGCCGCAGAGTATTTCTGCTCGACATCGCGAAACTGAGTAACTAGCAGCGCCGATGGCGACTGCACAGGCAGGCGTACGGCGTTGAGCGTCGGGGGCGCTTCGAAGATTCTGGCAGCAACAATAATCAACACCAGTATCAACGTCGTCGGCATCCTCGCGCTATCGAGCATCAACGATAACCGCGTCATGATCATGAATACCAACCAAACCAGCATGACCAAATACACTGGAATGGAAAGCCAAGTTAAATGTCTCTCGTAGCTATTGAAGACCACAAAAAACAATATCGCCAGAAGAGCAAAGTAGAAGTACATCTGGATATTGAAATGCGACTTTTGTTTCCTGGTTAGATCAAGCCACATAGCTTTCTGCTGACGTGCCTGGGCTGGGAAAAAATTACTATCTCCCGGCTCTTGGCCAATCAGTATTCCCGATAGCCAGCCGAAAATGTACATGATTGCCAATGCCCAAAAGTAACCCCAAGAAATGAACAATACCGATACCGCGTAATCCCAAGCCGGCACATGGCCAGGAAATGCTCCTTGCCCTGTCGAAAAATGGAACGCCGTCAACGGAGTCACGAGTGACAGGAAGTAGACGAGCAAAAAATGCTCCCACTTCCACTTGGTCGTGCGATACTCAACATTTTTGCAAACGTCAACTTCGATAAAATGAATGACCGCGCGCAGCGTCGCTAGCGCAAAGAGTATGGCTAATGAATTGACAAAGCCCAGTAATACTAACTGCCAATGACTTTCCAACAACAGAGTGTTGGAGGCAATTGGACGCAGCACGTCAACTTGGTACGCGGTAAACCCCCAACTTGCTAATGTTGTCAACGCAAGCACGGGAAAACGCAACCGCACAAATCTCTCGACTACAAAGATCAGGTTCGACCAAAGCAAACCGTTTCGAAAACTACGGTACAGTGCGATGCATCCGCCAATTAGGAACCACAGCCAAATTGATAACCAGAGTGCGCATTTCGTAACCGTCGACCATGAAGCCAGAGCCGACAGAGGACTGTCGCTTACGAGACCATCCTTGGACGCAATAATTACGAGGGCGATGTTCTCGGTCAGGTCCGCCAGACAAGTCGCGGCGACTGCAATGTGTCCAGCCACCTTCCTTGATGCGGAAAATCCGCACCGAAAAATGGCCATGAACAACCAACCATAGAAAAGTGGAAATACCACATCCAAGGTGAGTTGCGTAGCGATATACCATTGCTTGCCAGCTTGGCCCCAATCCTCAAATAATTCGTTAAGTCGCGATGCCGAGTAACCCCAGAACCATCCATCAGGGATTTCGTGACGTTGCCCGAGGAGACTGTTCCTGAGCTGAAATAGAATCCAGAAGACACAGAAGATCGCTGCCAGAATTGCGACCGTACTCCAGCCATCGCTTTTCGCGCCGTCTCGCCCACCTCGCCCGCTCTGGTCGTTGGTTTGCACGACTGAGTACTCCTCAAAAGCTTCGCTGAGGCCCCTCGTTCACGGAGTCATGATATGCCTACCAACAGCGCGCCGCAAGCCTTCCGTCCAACGATCAGCAACTGAGCACTGGCCAAGATTGTTGATCCACCTTGGCATCTCGTAATCACCACTTCGATTACGCGCGAGGCAGATGAGCACACACCGTACATTGAGGATTAACGGCAATTGGGTAGCTCGTGCTTTGCATTCCCCGCAGATCCAAGTGCAACATGCGACTTAGTAAAGGCTGACCGAGACCAGTCAACACTTTGATGGCTTCCATTGCAGCCATACAGCCAACAGTTCCCGAAACCGCACCGAACACCGGAAACTCGCGTCGCCAGTTCAATGGTGGTTCGGGGATCAAACATGCCAAACATGGCGTCTTGCCAGGCACGATCGTCGTTAACGTAGCCTCCAGTTCGAACATGGCACATTCCACCATGGGTTTGCCTAGCGCGATGATTGCTTCATTCATTGCCAGCCGCTCTTCGAACATGGGAGCGCAATCCACTACCAAATCAACTTGTTCGACTAAGCCGTGCGCATTCGCTCGCGTTACGTTTTCATTCACACACACAATTTCGACACGCGGGTTTAGATCTTTTAGCCGCCGACTGGCACATTCCAACCGTGGCTTTCCAAGCCACTCATAGGTCATCAATAGTTGGCGATTTAAGTCACTGTGTCGCACGTTGCCGGCGTGTGCCAAGACCAACTTGCCAATCCCGGCCGCCACCAATTCATAAGCGACTAAACCGCCTAAACCACCTACTCGCGAAATTAAAACCGACGATCCTTTCAGCATCGACTGTTCTTGGACACCATAACCTGCTGTCCACATCTGCCACTGATAAATGTCCCTCTCTTCGTCAGACAGGGGAATAGGCTGTGCCATAATTATTCAGTTTGTCGTAATCAGTTTGTCGTAATTGGGGCGGAGGCCAAGCTGCATATACTCGAGAACAGTGTTCCACTGTCCCGATACTCTATGCATCTCGCTCGAAGTCATCATTCCAGAAATCTTGACGGAGACCTTCTCGGCCAATACAGACCATGCATGACACCGGGATGGTAACGTTATAATGAAGAACGAGCCATCCGAGTACACAATCGTCTGCAGGAGATTGTCTTGAAAAACTGGATCCATCCACGCATCACACGGCGCACTTCAATCCAGGCTGGGGCGATTGGCCTATGCGGACTAGGCATGAATCACTTGACTGGCCTACAGTCAAGCTCGGCTGCGAGCACAACCTCGGTACGTCCAACAGCCAAATCATGTATTTACATTTTCCTTTCGGGTGGTTTGGCTCAGCAAGATAGCTTTGACATGAAACCTGAAGCGCCCGACGATATTCGTGGCGAGTTCAAACCAATCGCTACTCGTACTCCGGGAATACAGATTTGCGAACACTTACCATTGTTGGCCCAGCGCAGTCAACATTGGTCGCTCGTCCGCTCGTTGACACATTCGACTAACGGACACACGCTCGGTCATTTCTTTATGTTGACCGGTCGCTCAGTTGCTCCGCCAGGTTTTTCTGGGGATCGCCTGCCCAGTTCGATCGATTGGCCATCGATATCATCGGTAGTCGGAGACGTCTTACCGTCGCGCAATAACAACCTACCTCCGGCAGTAGTATTGCCCGAACGCCTGATACACTGGTCGGGCGGTGTGATACCTGGTGCATACGGCGGACAAATGGGGCGCGTTCGCGATCCATTCTTCGTTGAAGCGACTCAGTACGGCGATCCGTTTTGGCGAGGTGCCTACCCCGAATACACATTTTATCAACTACCCAAGAAAGATCCCACGACACCAACTCCGACCGTGTTTCAGGCGCCAAGCTTAAAGCTTGCGACTGGTTTGGATTCGAATCGTGTGGAAGGTCGCATGGGGTTGCTCAAAACACTCGACGACCAGCGACGTGCATTGGAGGATTCAGCGAATGTCGAGTCCTACGATCTGCATCGACAATCGGCCATATCATTGTTAGCCAATCAAGAAATTCGCAGCGCGCTGGATGTTACTAATGCTGATGAAGCAGTTCAACAGCGATACGGCAAGAACAGCTTTGGATGGTCGTTACTGATGGCTTTTCGCCTAGTCTCAGCGGGCGTCAATCTGGTCCAAGTCAATTTGGGAAACAACGAAGCTTGGGATACTCACGGTGAAGCATTTTGGCGACTAAGAGAAAAACTATTACCACCGACAGATAAGGCTCTCTCAGCCCTATTAGACGATTTGGCGAATACCGGCTTGCTCGACAGTACCTTGATCGTCATGGGAGGCGAGTTTGGTCGTACGCCAAAGATTTCAGGTTTGCCAGAACACTACAAAGAACCTGGGCGCGATCATTGGGGCGCAGCCCAGACCTTGTTCTTTGCTGGTGGTGGTGTGCGAGGTGGAAATGTAGTTGGCGCTACTGACAAAATTGCCGCATATCCGGCGGACAATCCCAAGAGTCCCGATGACATGGCCGCCACAATCTATCGTGCGCTAGGTATTCCCCCCACGGCAACTTGGCATGACGATTTGAAACGCCCTCACCAAGTATACTACGGTCATCCGATCGATGAACTGTTTGGTGGTTGAATATTTACCGACTGAAGTCGAGCAACTTGCGAGTGGGTTTTTCCACATTCGTCACTCGCCCTACAATGCTCTCCAACAAACGGCGTTCTAGCGCCATGTCTCGGCCAATGTTGATCCAGCCCAGCGTGATAGGCAAACCACGCACATTAGTATCGGTGCGAATGACTGCTCCACTGTGAGTTCGCGCGGCAGCAGAGGAAGTGGCAAATTGTGACTGATCAACGTCTTCTTGTTCTTTAGTTACTTTGACGTCGATTAAATACCCTTGCGGGTTCGGAATGACCCGCACGACCGTGGTGCGTCGAATCGTCTGGATAGTACTTTGTATTCGTTCGAAACCCGGAGTCGAATCTTTTCGCCAAGGCTCTAGTAAAGTTGGCCCAACGTCCGGGTACGTTTCTAACCTTCCTTCCATCCAGTTGTTCGCATCACGACGTACACGTTGCTCACTGGATATACGGAAAGAATCGTCTACCGCATCTACGATTTGCTGCCACAGGAAGTCAGGTGCAATTGGGCCGATTTGAGCTGGATTGTTCAGCGGAACTTCGACCGGTGGTGGCGGTTTTAATATCGGAGGCAACTTTACCGGCGGCAGATGCCAATGGTGGCAGCCCATCGCTGCGAAAATTAACAGGACGGATCCGATCCATTGAGTAACACGCTTTCTGGCATATACTGCGAAACACAGCACAGCACACCCAGCTTGCGCCAACGCCCGATCTTTACATGACACGCCGGGGACATTGCTCCACTGTGCTAGCTGGTTGATTGGAATTGACATTAAACGCCTATCCATGGCTGTATGCATTCTCGCTCTTTAGCAATGCACGATCTGGGTCAACGATTACGCGATGTGACCACGCTGGACATTGCAAGTTTCTCAGAAAATGCCTGTTACTCGCAAGGTCAATGCTGGAAATTCGGTACGCTGGCACGCTGGAAAAATTCGCGGGTGCCACAGGCTTTGCCGGTGTTGCCGACCCTCGCAATTGCACGGCGAGACCGATTTTGGTGCGGACGTTGGATAGGAGTTGATTGAGTGAGTGAAACCGAAGACATCGCACTATTGTTAAGGATCTGAAGATTCAAACGGTTAACGTGAATGAGGTGCGCAAATGACTCTCGCTTCTTGTATCGGAGGATCAACATGACCGCGACAACCCAACGTTGGACAAGCCATCCCGCGATTTTGCTCGGTGTCGTAGCATTGACCTGCTCGTCGATGTGGGCATCGGATCTGACCGGCCAAACACCGCAGCGAATTGAAAGGATGCC
>CAZVBC010000090.1:2840-20783 GCA_964625155.1 uncultured Pirellulaceae bacterium | reverse complement strand
CGACTGAGCTCGCATAGCCGCATTCGGTTCGAGCGCCGTAATTTTCAAGCCTCGTTCTAACAGCAACTGGGTCAAGATCCCAGTACCTGCGCCAAATTCGGCAACCACTTGACCGGGTTTGAGGCCGGCTGATGCAAGCAACCAATCGATCATCGTGGCTGGGTAACTGGGGCGCGTTTGGCGGTATTTTTCGGCTAACTTGGTAAAATCCCCGAGTACTACCGGCGTCATAAACTGAGTCCTATAAAATGCTGCCAGTCGGACCGGCTTCCCAGGCTTTCGATTTTGTAGAAATCTCCCGCCGGTAACGAATAGAAATCGGGAGCGAATTTCTTGGCAAGCTGACTATACTATATCGCTAATCGCTCGCGAGCTGTGGAAGTACTACAGCCAATCCGTAAACATGACCATTTGTTACTTTAAGACGATTAACATCATGAAGCAGTTTCATTGCGCCTTGTTTGTTTTGGCTTGCTCAGCGGTGACCACTTACGGGACCGAGGGAACAGTCGAATTAGTTGCTCGACCTGACTCGGGAATACCTCCGACGCCATCCGCCACTTCCGTCGCCACGCCAACCAAATTCGTCGCGACTCAAGTGGCTCAATCCACGCCCCAATCGTCCGAAGCCAAGACTGCCGAGCAATCGGCTGTCGAGCCGCCGAAAAAGGCTGAATCACAGGCTGAAGAAGCCAAAAAAGAGAAACCTGCGCGCAAGCGACTGGGGCATTTGGGTTCCCTATCATCTCAGAAGATCCCCGGACAACCCTGGCGAATTCATGACGCTCTGCGACCAAGACCGGCGATGGTCACACCTGGCAAGTCCGATTCGCTCCCGCCATCGGACGCTATCGTGTTATTTGATGGCACTGATTTATCCAATTGGTGTCACCGAGGTGGTGCAGACGAATTGTTTGAACCTGAGTGGAAAATCGTCGATGGCTGCTTGGAAGTAGAACCTCGCTCTGGCAGCTTATACACAATTGAGAGCTATGCATCATGTCAGTTGCATATTGAATGGATGATCCCGGAGGGGACGACGGGAGTGGGGCAGGGACGTGGCAACAGTGGCATCAAACTAATGGAACGATTCGAAGTCCAAGTATTGGAATCCTTCGGCTCAAAAACGTATGCCGACGGCCAGGCGGGAGCCATTTACGGTCAATACCCACCACTGGTCAACGCGGTACGCCAACCTGGTCAATGGCAGTCTTACGACATCTTTTTCCAAGCACCGAAATTCGAAGACGAGCGACTGGTGAGACCAGCGGCTATGACGGTAGTGCATAATGGCGTGTTGGTACAAATGCACCGTGTCTTGCCCGGCCCCACGGGCGCTCGCGAGCCCAAGTATTCGCCACTCCAACCAGCGGCTCCGATCATGTTGCAAGACCATGGAAACAAGATTCGTTTCCGCAACATTTGGTTGCGATCCTTACCCGACTGAGGCAACGATTCTCAAGTAAATGTGGCGTACAAAAAAATCTGCGCGAACAGTCAGTGATTATTGACCGCAATTGCCGATCGCTGTCCTTCAGCGATAATCATTCGATGACAATCAATTGCCCACAAGCCGCTTGGATATCGTGCCCCATCGAGTAGCGAATCGTCGTCTTAATCCCCGCACTGCGCAGGATTTGCCCAAATACCTCTCGATGCTCTCGTGAAGTTGGTTGCCAATGAGCGGCGAACGTAATGGGATTATAGGGTATCAAGTTCACTACTACGTCGAGTCCATTCAGCAATGCAGTCAGTTCACGGGCATCATCCGTCGAATCGTTGACGCCTGCGATCAAGATGTACTCGATCATTAAGGTTGCAAACCGCCGCGTATCGCTGGGCGAAGTAATATCCTGCACCGCACTCCACAATTCTGACCAAGAATATTGACGAGACCAAGGGACAATCCGCCGACGTTGGGATTCGCTGGTGGCGTGCAGGCTAAGGGCCAAACGTACGCCGGGGAATCGTTCAACCAATCGTCGCATGGCTGCTGGATCCCCGACGGTTGAGACGGTAATTCGTCTGTGAGGAATATTAAATTCTCGTTGGCAGGTCAACAGTTGCAGCGCACCATGGAGCGCGGCTTCGTTATGCAATGGTTCTCCCATGCCCATGAAGACAATATTGCGGATGCGATCTCCTTCGCGCGCGGCGCGCTCTCCCATCATGCGAACTTGTTCGACTATCTCGTCAGCAGATAAATTGCGGACCAATCCCATGCGCGACGTCGCACAGAACGGGCATCCTGCTTGACAACCGATTTGTGTGGATACGCAAACCGTGGTGCGAGCTTCCATGGCACGTTCACCGGATGTGCGAATTAGTACGGTTTCCAGCCGCTTGCCGTCGCGCGTAGCTAGGACAAACTTTATGGATCGGTCGATGCTCGAGGCAACAGCAGAGACTTCGGCCAGTGGTTCGATGTCGAAAGTATCGTGCAAGGCAACGCGATCTGCGCTAATTAGACGGGACAATGCCTGTTCAACTGTCTCGCAGTTCTGCAACATCGCGTACTTTACGCGTCGCATCAAATCTGGTTCGATCCGACGATCAGCCAAGAATCGCTTCACTGCCTCTTGATCGTATAAAGTGGGGCGCATCATCAATCGTCATGGGAAAAATCGGACTGCATTTGACCACTAGCATGTAAATAGCGGTCCCAAACCACCATGGCCAAAGCCGCCAGCAGATAGCCTGCTGCCCAATGCAGCACTTTGTGAAGCTCTGCACTGGGTAACGCCGTGGACGGGTCCAAGCCTGGCAGTGCAATAGGCAAGAGTATTGGTGCCCCTGGCATCGGAGAATGAATGATGCCAAACAGGGTGCAAACTGCTGCCAGGAAGTAAAATCCTGCTGCCACAGCCAGACGCCGATCGATGGCCATCGCTAGAGCGGAAGACCAGAATACGCTGGTCAGCAGGAATCCGTTGCTGAGCATATTTACCGTAGCCAGTTTGCTGGCCAACTCAGCTTTTTGCAGTGTTCCCGGATGAATTCCATGAGCCAATAGAGCTGGATCACCCCACAATTGACCAACAAAATATGTAGCCAAAGTCGCTAGCGCGGGCACACATGCGAGTGCAACCGCAGGATAGTGCCGTCGCGGAGTTGCCAAGAAACTTTGGGCTGTGATCTCCAATCCAACAAAGACCAGAATTGGATATACTGCCGCCACTGGAATGAACTGATAAAAGTAACCGAACAGACCCGTCAGCCCCAAGACGCCCATCATGATGGCGGTAGCGAGAGTGTAGGCTGCACTACCTCCCATGGCTTTATAAGCGGGGTGTCCGATGTACGGAGTTGTTTGAATTACGGCCCCACAAAAACTGGCTGCCAAGGTTGCAAAGGCTTCGATACCGATTACCGTTCCGGTGTGGTAATGGTCCCCCGCTGCCGCAGCGCTTTCCGTACAATCGATGCCACCTACGACCGTCGCTAGGGCAAAAGGAATCACGATAGGCAGATAGTTGATGGTGTCCGTCATTCTAGAAAGCCAATCGAAACTGAGCGCTTGCATCCACTCGGTCGGCCAAAGTCCTTCACTCGGGTTGATATGCTGCTTGGGAGGTTCGATTAAACCGCTAAGGCTCATGATTCCAAATATCGCGCCCGCCACGACCAAACCACCTAACGCACCAGGCAAACGGAAGGGCAACGGCACGCGTCCAACCAATGCGGTGAGGACGATGGCTAAAGCGATCAAGCCAACTAGTGGATAATGCAACACTTCGAGGAGTGGCAAAAAGCTGATCAATACAAGCGCTATCGCGGCTAACGAACCGAGCAAGCCTGCGCGCGGCAAGGAACGGCGCACCCAGCCGCTGCCAAAGGCGCACAAGAATTTAAAAATCCCACTGATAAAAACGCTGCAAATTCCAATTTGCCACGCGTAAAAAGCTGCATCATTTTCCGCCATGCCCTGTTTGACGGCACTGCTGTAGGCAGGGCCAAGTACAAAAAACACCATGCCAATCGTACTGGGAGTGTCCAGCCCCAAAGGCATGGCTGTAACATGCTTGTTCGACGATGTTCGCGCCAAGTAGATGGCCAACAAGAAGAAGAGGAGATCGCCAATCAACACACCTAAGGCAGTCCCTGGAACCATGTATCGAAGTGCAAACCGAACCGGGAACTGAAAATTCTCGGACAGCAGGCTGACCATCAAGATCAACCCAGCGACATTGTCCAACATCAATCCAAAGAAAGCGTTGATGTCACCAATTCTTGCCCAACGATACCTGTCAGCCATCGGAAACTCCAAGATGTTTAATTCATGCTGGCTCAGTGGACACGATCGATTACCTGGCGACCAGTCTAGCCATCAGTTCAATCTGACAAAAGTGTAGTCGATCCAAGTTGGAAGCTTGGGGCATAAATTCCCAAGGAATAAACCGATTGTCCGCAGAACGTACATCAGCGGCTATTGGAATCGCTGATAATCCGGCCGCTTTTGCCAACCGCATTGCCCGCGGCAGATGCAAAGCGCTGGTTAGAATCCCAACTCGACGCCCTGCGAGTTGGTCAACGCGCTGTTTTATTTGGCTGATCTCTTCAAACGTATTTCTTCCTGGAAAAGTCTCCATGGCCTCTCGCGGAATACCGAGTTTCTGCCAAATCTCAATCGTTTGTTGAGCTGGCGAGGTTTCGCTGCGCGACAAACCGGAAACTACTTGGCCAGTAGTTACCAGTATCTTTGTTTTCCCAGCTCTAAACAACTCTGCGGCATAAATAACTCGGTCGCCTGCTCCCGCAACTTGAGCTCGATCGGGTCCCATATTGGTCCCGCCTCCCAAGACGACGATCACATCCAGGGGTGGGTCGATGTTTGCTCGATAGGTATTGGGGACACTATTCTCCATGGACTCGACTAACCAATCTGCCAAATGAGGTGAGCCCAAAACCCATAAGGCGATTACGCTAAACAAGACCCGCTTGTTCTCACGCAGCTTTCCTAGCCAGGTTACATGAATCAAGCGGCCTGCCAAGATTGTCCATGTCAGCCCCACAGGCATGACAGTGAGGGTTGCGGCCTTTTCGGCAAACATCTTGCCCCCCACAATCCAATTGCACAACACAAATACGGCTGCGATCGAACCAGCACACAAAATACTGCCCCGCCACCTAATCCTTACTAAATCTGGCACTGTTGACGAATTTGTTACAGCCTTTTGATTTCCCACGGACAAACCCCATCTCGTTGACTACTAGGCCAGCTCATTCCCTCGCAACGAATTTCTTTGTTACGGGACGAGGACTAATTTGCCCTTCAGGGAACTCTCTTTGCGGATCGTATGGGCTTCCTGCAAACGGTGAGCTTCCGCTGCTTGGCTGAGCGGCAGCACGCGATCGATTAAAGCTTGTAACCGATTGGATGTATACCAGTGATTGATGTCCGCCGCGCATGCAGCTTGTTGGTCAGCGGGAGCTTTGAACATGGCGAACCCATGCAAGGAGCATCCCTTTACATAAAATGGCCCAACCGGAAACTGCGGACGAGCATCTCGGCCAGCCATCAACACCATGCGCCCACGTTGTGCCATTAATGAGACGGCCAGATCAAAGTCTGGCTCGCGCAGCGTCTCCCAAAATACATTGACACCATTGGGTGCAAGCTGGCGAACGGTGTCCGCAATATTTTCAGTATGGTAATCCACGACATGGTCAGCACCCAACTGTTTACATAACGCGCCTTTATCGGGGCCGCCTGCAGTGGCAATTACAGTCGCCCCAATTGCTTTTGCCATCTGCAGTACCATCGAACCCACTCCTCCCACTCCTCCTCGAACGAAAATTGTTTCGCCAGGTTTCAATTGTGCTTCAGAGAACAGCCCCAGATGAGCAGTGATGCCGACCAAAGCGGTTGCGGCAACATCTTCGTCGCGCACTCCATCAGGTGTCGGGTATAACCACTGTTGGTCAATCGCACACAACTCTGCAAACGTCCCTTGTCGACCGAGTAATCCTTGGTTACTTCCCCAAACTCGTTGTCCAACTGCAATGCCGCGCACTTCATTGCCAACCTCCACCACGGTTCCAGCGACATCGCAACCAATAATAAACGGCTTGGGCAACTCCCAATAATTGGCTCCGTTGCGAATGTAAGTATCGATTGGATTGACCGATACCGCGCCCACTTTCACCAGCACTTGATTAACACCGACGACTGGATCCGGCAGCAAACCGTACTCAATCACATCGGGTGAGCCCGTCTTCTGGATATATGCAGCGTACATGATGTCCTCGATTGGAAACGAAATTCAGGAGGTCGAAAAAATCTTTTAGTTAGTGACCCAAGGTGTCCTGATGAGCTCGAAACTGAAAAACATCCACTCACGTCAGGTCCATGATTCAGGAGCGGCCACCAGCCGGATACAGCCATGTCGGTAGCTATCATAACAACGCCTCAGGTTTCTTCTCAGATGACCTTTGGATGGGATCAGCCGGAAAGTCAACCGATTCCAAAGACCGTTGTATTGCCTCCAGCATCGACCAAAGTTATTCCAAACGCTAATGCTCAGGCTGCTGGCAGGAACTCAAACACAGGAAACACGTTCGAAACTAGTAATTGGACGAACCGAAATCAGACCGCAATTGCTGGTAATCACGAGGGTCGTTTGGAATTTATTAACCACCGGATTGGTAAACCCGTGCGCATTGGTGGTGTGATGTTCAAGTTGCTTAAGCGGTATGGGATCACTGACGACGAGATTGCTCAGGGATTGTTCGATTACGCCAACGCTTGTTCGTAGTATTAAGCAAAGTTAGTCTCACAAGCAGCATAATCGATAAATTCTCCCTAAACTGCCCGCTTGCAAACTGTCGATAGTATTCGTGGTACCAATTCAGGATGGAGGAATGCGTAAGTCAGCTCAACCTTCTTTCTGAAGAGGCGACCATCCCTAAGTGCCGACCGCCAATGGCTTTATCGCTTGCTGCACGGAACGACTAGTTATGGAACGACTTAGACAATTTGCATGCGTGGTTGCTTTCTGTGCCCTTCAGTGTTTACTCACATCAGGTTGTACCATGTGTAATACGGGAAACCTGTGCGATTATTCTGCAGTGGGAGGAAAGTGGCAAAGAACGGACCCCGCGTGCGGTCGCGTCGGATCCGTTTTGAGTGACCCTGGGGCATATTCGGTGGGTACAACAGTACGAGTTCCAGGCTATGATGAATTAGATCCTACGGGAAATGCCAACCGGCTCGAACAAGAAGATGAAATGGATTCAGAGGACGAGCCACCTTTACCTTCCGAAGAGGATTTAAAGGCGCTTACTGAAGAGAATCGCAAACCGGATAACTAGATCGGTAAAAAAGCTTGAGACAAAGTACGACTGTTGATGTCAGGTTACCCGAGCCAGCTCGGAATGTGGTTGCGGTCATCCAGTCGCTGTTGGGAATCCAGCGCAAAGCCGCTCTGGAGTTGGTACATTCTGGTGCAGTCAGTGTTAACGGTCGAAACGTGAGCCAAGCGCACTGGAAATTGCGACCTGGTGACCGCGTCGAAGTGGAGTTTACGCCTCAACCTCCGAAAATCGTCTCCAAGCGGCAAGGCAAACGAACTCCATTTGAAATCGCGTACGACGATGAACACTTGATGCTTGTGGTCAAACCTGCAGATTTGCTCACGGTTCCGACCCCAAAGCGAGAACGCAATACGCTCATCACTCGCATTCAACATTGGCTCGACCAGCAGCAGCCAGGGACAAGAGCATTTTGCGTCCAGCGGCTTGATAGGGGCGTGTCGGGCATCCTAGTCTTTGCAAAATCACTCAGAATCGCCGAGCTATTACGCGACCAGTTCCAAGCTCGCAAACCGGATCGACAGTACATCGCTATCGTAGCCGGCAGAGTCCAGCCGGCCACAGGTACGATGCGTTCGTTTTTGGCAACCGACAAACAGCTCAATCGATATTCCGTGGATGACGACCAGTCCGGAGAATTGGCGATCACTCACTATTGCGTGAAAGAAATCTGGAAGGACACTTCCTTGGTCGAAGTTCGTCTGGAGACTGGACGGCGCAATCAAATCCGAGTCCACTTTGCTGAAACAGGTCATCCAATCATTGGTGATCCGCGTTACCGGACTCAACAAGCATCCCATCGTTGGTGGCCATACAAGCGTTTGGCATTACACGCTGAATCCTTGGGATTTCGTCACCCGGTCAGTCAGCAGTCGATCAAGTTTATCGCTCCTTGGCCACAAGAATTCCGTGATTTTCGCAAGCTGTCCCAAGCGGCCAAAGATTAATTGATGCGCGTCCAAATCGGAATTGGGATTACCCAGCCGCTTGCTTCTTCTTTGAACGAATTTGTTTCTTCGGTCGGCCTTCATTTGGTTGCTCATTAACTGGACCAGCCATGGGGGGAGTTTCAAAGAACTTGCCGCCATCGACCAAACGTGGGTCCCCAGTAGAACTTAATTCGGTCATCAGTTGTAATTCCAACTGTCGACGAATATCAGCGTACTTGGCATCATTAGCCACGTTCTTCATTTGGTGCGGATCTACCTTTAGATCGTACAGCTCTTCTCGCGGCCGTTTATCGTAAGCATGTTGGAACAACCATTTCCACTGCGAGTTATCACGTTGACTAACCAACCAAGCCTTGGCTGGCCCGGCATCTTCGTCCGGCAGCGATACGCGTGTATCTTCGGTCAATTCCTCCGCAGTTGGCGGATTGGGGCCATTCAGGCGATAGTGGTCGCCCAAGGGATACCGATCGGGACGGAAGTTGATGATATACAAGTATTCATGGGTCCGCACAGCTCGTTGAGGGTAAGGCATAAAATCGGCTCGAGCATTCTCGACATGCCGCTCGCGACCTATGTAGACAGCCGTACGCTGCGGTTCAACTTGCCCCGAGCGGTCGCTTTTGAGGATATTCATTAGACTGCGTCCAGTCATCGCATCCGGCGGCACAATTCCAGCGGCCTCCAAAAACGTAGGTGCCAGATCGGGCAAAGTGATCAGGTCATCAACCACGCGATTTCCTGGCGTCCCCGGCCACCGAATAGCTAACGAAACACTCGATCCGAAGTCGTACAAATTGCATTTGCCATGCGGGAATCCAGGCGCACCGTGATCACCGCTGACCGCAATCAGGGTGTTGTTCGATTCGCCAATCTCTTCAAGTCGCTTGACGAGCAAACCCAACATCGTATCGTAAGCTTGAACTTCGCCAAAATAGTCGGCGAGGTCTTCGCGAATTTCAGGCACATCGGCGAGAAACGGTGGCATTTTTCCTTGCAGTTGATCTGGGTCGATCCCCCACAATTTTTTGCCTGAACCTTTGATCCATTTCCGATGGACGTTGGTTGGCCCAAACCAGTAACAAAAAGGTTGATCCGGTTTTCGGTCCTGCAAGAAAGCATTGAAATTCGCGAGTACTTCGTCGTACAGCTCTTGCTTGGCAGCTTCAAGAGGTTTGCCGTCAGCGACCAATTTCGTCACAGTTTGTGAGAATTGATTGAATCGTCCTCCGGCTCGTTCGTATCCATGTTTGCCAGCACCGAACGGAGCATCGCCAGGCGTCCCTGGACTCCATACTTTGTATGTTTCTCCAATGTGATAACCTGAGTCTCTTAGCAGCAATGGCCATGCTGCGTGTGTTCCGTCCCACACGGCCCCTCGCAAAATTGCTCCTCTTCCAGTTCGCCAAAAATGTTGCCCGGATAACAGCGCGCTACGACACGGTGTACAGCTCGGTGCCGATACAAATGTACGCCGAAATAACACACCTTCGTTAGCCAGACGATCGAAGCTCGGTGTTTTAAGTACGTCATTGATCGTGCCCGGACCATCAAGTTTGGCATAGGCGCTGGCAAATCGCCCCCAATCGTCCGCGAATGCAAACAATATATTGGGTCGTTTGGGCTCGCTAGCGACAACCAAGTTGACTGTCGCCACCACAATGGCAAATATCAGGAACTGGACAGCTCCAAGCGAGTTGAATCGGCGATTCATTGGTGACGAACTCCAACAATGTAAGGAACAAGGTTTTTCGAAAGAGTAGAACTGATGGTCAAAGAAGGTCATTCAGGGATCGGATCGATTCTGTGCACGGCCGTCCCTTCCCAGATCGCTTGATCGGTCGAGCGATCGTAGGTCAACACTCGACTGGCACTGCGCGGTGCGGGAGGACGATCGATTTTGGGGAGCCACCGTCGATGTTCGGCAACGACGCCGTTTACATCGGCTCGTCCGATCAAATTCGTCCATTCATGTGGGTCCGTGATCATGTCGTACAGTTCTTCTGATCCGTCTGCATAACGAATGTATCGCCAGCGTTCGGTCCGAATCCCATGGTTGCCTTGGTTATGCGACGTAATCGCAGGCCAAGGACGCACGGCGTTTGCGTCCATCAATTGAGGCTTGAGACTGTGCCCTTCCAAGTCCGTGCGCGGCGGTAGATCGCAGAGATCGATCAACGTCGGGTACAGATCCAGCAACTCGGCAGGTGACTTACATCGACCACCTGCTGCGATACCTGGACCGGCAAAAATCAAAGGAACCTTGGTCGCCCTATCCCACAAAGTGTTTTTGCCGGTAATCCCTTTTTCGCCGAGGTGCCACCCGTGGTCGCCCCATACCACAACGATCGTATTGTCAGCTTTGCCAGATCGTTCAAGCGCGTCGAGAATGCGACCGATTTGAGCGTCGACAAAACTGGTGCTAGCCAAATACGACCGGACCAAATTGCGCCACTGATCATTCTCCCGCACCCATTTCAATCTGGGCTCGGGTAGGTTCCAGTGGATGTACCAAGAAAAACGAGGCGTGTCCTGTCGATCGTCATCCTTAACCGGCGGCAAGATGCTATCGTCATCAGGGTACAAGTCGTACCAGGGCTGAGTGATATAACATGGAACGTGAGGCAGAAAAAAACCGGCAGCTAAAAAAAACGGCTCGCTAGGCGAAGCGTTTTGAATCTGCTGGATGGCCCAATTAGCAACTTGGTAATCTCCCTTGTCCTCGTCTCGATGCGGAAAGACACCCCAGTCCATGAGTGGATTATTGCCCATGGGTGTAGGTCCGATCAATTTGCTTTCAGGCTTAACCCCTATTCCACCAGCGCTGCCCCAGACGTCGAATTCTGCTTGCCGCTGGCGCGGGCCACCTCCGGCACCATGGTAGATTTTTCCCACGCTCATCGTCCGGTAGCCATGAGCCTTGAAGTACTGCGGCAACGCCACTCGATCTTGCCAGTCATCTAGTGTACGGAACCAGGGAGCCAGCCCATAAATCCCAGTGGTCGTCGGCCGCAGGCTGAGCATCAAACTAGTTCGCGACGGATTGCACAGGGGTGCTTGGCAATGTGCGTTGAGAAAAACAGTTCCACGCTGTGCCAATCGATCCAGATGAGGAGTCTTGGCAAGTGGATGTCCTCCCATAGTTCCCACCCAGTCATTCTGGTCATCAATCGCGATGAACAGTATGTTGGGCTTGCTCTGATCTGCCCCGGTTGCACTGCCGAACCAGAACATGGTCGTGCTTAACGCTAAGAAAAACATTGGTCGCAGAATCATAAAATCTCGATGGACCGACCTGAACGCCTCAGTTCCTAAGCGATGAAACATGGTCAAACTGCTTTTAACAAGGTGTTGAGCGATAACCGCACCACTTGCGGAACCGATTCGTCTATTAAATCATGGCTGCCTGTTCCACGGAGCCCAGAGTCGAAACGTGACCCAAGCAAAGGATCTTTTTGAAGTGGCCAACTCCAACGACAACTCTCTAATCAAATCTTTTGCCCGTGCATCGTCACAAAGATAGCACTTCAGCCTTGCCCTGCTATAGCCCCAATTTCAACAAATTCTACAGGCCACATGCATCGAGAACCAGCAGCCCGTAGATAGAGATTTTCACCTGAGCGCTAAGCACCTGACTCTTTGATTTCGATATTGCGCACAGCGTGGGAACTATGGCGCATTTCGCAGCACTCCGGAACTTGGGCCATAGATTCCTTGGCCGAGCGATGTTTGAGCTTGATCAAAATCGGGTAATTGAAAGTCACGGAGTTCGCTTTCGCCAATCTTGCGGTCGTCTTGATGGATTTCGATGCGGTTGGAATAAACTCGGAATGTGAACTTGGTAGGACGATCTTTCCACTCAATCTTGGCGCTGAGATTACCCGTTGATGTGAGCTTCAGCACGGCTCCATACTCGCGGCGTTTTTCGTCGGTAAGGAAATCGAAGCTCTCCTTCCACGGCGTCGTCCCTTTGGCTGACGTGGAAAGAAACAGGGAATCACCTACCGGCACCATGCCCGTAATGCGCTGGCCCCAGTGATTGAGCACCAAATTGTGCTTCACGGCCTCCGGTTCGTAAGGATGCTGACGCGCAGCAGTCAACTCGGGATGCGTGAACATGCGGCCATGCGAAACCCAACGATCGGCTGAGTGATCGCGCCGCCACAGTTCAGCCCATGGCCACACCCCCACCAGCAAGTCGCCGCCGTAGATCGCCATCGTCTGCGCCTCGCGTGCCGAAGTGGCCACGCCTGACACAACGGGTGGCCAGTCTTTTTTCAATTCAAGTCGCTCGCCGTCATACTCGTACACACAGCCGCTGGGATACTGAGCCAGCAGCAACGTATCGTAGTATTGCATGATCGAGTAGACTTGAAAGCTGACGCCGCGCATCGGAGGACGAACGGTTTTCCATCTCCTGCCATCGCAAGCATACACGCCACCGTAATTAGAAACGGTTAACACGGAATCCCTGAACTGCCCCCACGCAAACGGCGTTTCGCCTACGATCGACGCATCAAGCGTAATAGCCTGGCGCATGTCGACAGCAGGCTCTGGATTTTGGGCGGACCAAGGACACGAATGAATCTTGGTGAAGCCACCATTCTCAGATCTGTCCGTGTGGTAAAAACAGAACTGCCCTAATCCGTAATAGAAATGCGTATAGTCGCCGCGATCGGGCGGCGAGAGAATTCGACGCTCGTCAAATCTCGCAGTGTTATTCTCAAACACCAACGTGCCACTACCCACTCGCATGACCCCGTCTCCAGACCGCAATCTATTCGTACGCTTCGGCATTGTCGCCAGCCAACTCTGGCTTTCCGGCGACCACTGCCTCAGCTCGCTACCGTTCACGTCGCTCCACGCCCAAACGTGCTGATCAAAATCTAATAAGTAGACTCCGCAACCTAAGTCCGGATGCGGCAGTCGTTCCGTCTTAAACGCGAGTTCGTGGCTCGACTGGCGCACAAAGAACTGCACCGTATGTCGGTCGCTACGAAAGCGAGTGTTGTAAACATCCAAGAAACCCGCACCCGCGATCACTTTCCCCGACCTGTCCTTGATCTCCAGCAACGAGCCCAAACTCTGGCCACGGTCTGCGCCAAAATCAGCGTGTACGGAAGCTGCGAACTTAGGTCGTTCGGCTCCAGTTTGGTCATCACTCCGGGCCGCTCTGGACGCCTTTTCCGTCAGAGCTTGCGGGATCACGGGCAATACTAAGTGCGAAGGATGTTGCCGGTCGTGCAGAATAGTCTGTCGAGCGACTATCGGTTTAGTCGCTAGCGCGATATTGTCTTCGCCAGTATTGAGATTCCGGAGATAGTAAGGATAGTAACTGCTGGAAATCTCGATTCGAATGCGATGCCCCTTTGCAAATACATTCCCCGTCGGTCGCCAAAAGTCGATGGTGTAGAGATAAGCCTTGTCTGGATCAATCGTGCTCAGACGCAGTGCATTGAAAACTCCGTCGCGATCCGGGTCGCGATGGCGAGCTCGCATGATTCCCTCAGCTAAGAACAATGCTCGCCCTTCCGGAAACACGTCGGCAAGCCGTACCATCCAGTCGGTATCACGTGCGCTGGTGGCCGCGTATAACTTGGCAGTGATCGGCCCGACCAGTTCGACATCTTGGTCAAGTGGCTCGGTATCGTACACCAATACGTCGTCGCGCGCTGCGGCTGAACTGATGTCGCGTGGACCGTCGATGTGACCATTGGCGAACGCGGCTGAGGGTGTGGGATCGTCTGGATCGTAGGTGAACCTGTCAGCGGGTTCTTCAATAGGTGGTTGAATCGTCAAGCGTCCGTTCCCCTTGGTCGAATTGGCTTGTCCGCCACTGTGCAAAAAGAACTTTGTGAATTGGGTTTGAGGCAGCGGCCAGTCCGTCGCCGATCGCCATTGATTGCGGCCCATAACAAATACGTGCACCGGATGATCGTTCATCACGGCGTTGTCGATGCCCTTCAAATGGCAATCAAACCAGCGGCAGACGTATCCGTCCCAGTCGATGATCGCTTGCTCGCCAAAATCGACTCCCGCCGCCTCGCGTTTCGAATTGACGATATGCTCCCATGGGCCGATCACCAATCGTGGCTGGCGAGCCAGCGGTGTGGCTCCATGCTCTTTGGCTCCTTGGTAGTTCATCACCGAGCCCGGGAAATTCGCGTCGAACCAACCTGTAATAGCCAATGAAGGGACCTGGACTTTCGCATAGCTCGCAGGTGTTTGATAGGCTATATCGCGCCAATAAGGATCAGCCAAAGTGTTTTGCGTCATCCAATTTCGCCACCATGCGTTCGGCAAGTAGTGGCGAGATTTGTCGAAGTCGATATAGGGCAGCTTGCGATACGCTTGCTCACGTTCGACTGCAAAACCTCCGTAGGGTCCTGGTCCAGCCGAATGCGGCGTGCGACCCGACATTGTGCCAGCCCAATCGACCATCCAGCATACTAGCACTCCATTTTGATATGGACAGTTGAACAGATGGTCGGGCGGAGCGACCTCGGGTACGATCGCTTTCAGCGACGGCGGCGCTTCGGTCGCGGTCCACCAAGTCTTCCAACCCATGTACGACAAACCATAAGTGCCGACCCTTCCTGAGCACCACGGCTGGTGAGCGGCCCACTCGACTAAATCGTATCCATCCGACTTATGCAATGGTGAAAATGGATCCCAGTCGCCACCCGATTCGAATCGCCCTCGCGCATCCACGTTCACCACGACATAACCACGTTGAGCAAATTTGCGTGCGCGAGCCAATCCGCCAGCTTTGTTGTACGGAGTTTGTTGCAGGATCGCTGGGAACTTTTGGTCAGACGCTGGTCGAATGACATCCACTTTCAAGGCCACTCCATCTCGCATCGACGCCGATCGGTCCAGTTCTTCGATGATCCCAAATTCTGCAGCCGAGTAATTGCCTGGATTGGGTTGTGCGAGCACTTGACTAGAAAACAGTCCTGTAGAAACCAACACGAGAATTCTGACTGACTCGAAAACGCTCGGCATTTGTGTCTTCTCCGGGGATTCAGTTGCTGGACATTGGCACGTAGGCCCGCGTAAGGTAATCGCACGCTAGGCCAACGCATTCGAACGCCGAGCATCGTGGTTAGCTGCCATCGATGGTAGGAAGTTTAAATAGTCTACACTCGCTCTTTGTAGCAGCATAACAGAATATGTTGTTGAAAATTCCAAAGTCAAGCGACGGTCGTTAAGGCGTTGAGAGGGAACCGTTTTGTGTAAGGATGCACAGTAAACTTGAATACTCTATGAAGGCATGAATACTGAGCAGCAGTCTGCATCCAAACTTGGCAACGACATCTATGCAGCACGCAAGCGTTGCCTACTCCGTCTTGGCTTGATGAAGTGCTTGCCAATCGTGAAGCAAACGTAACTACTCAATAACTAGGTGCACGAGCCAAGTTTATCGAATATCGGGAACCGGAGGCTAACGCCTTCCGGCTGATGATATGTGTCTCGCAATGAAAAGTGTCCCTTTCCCCATTTCCTGCAACCGCGCTCAACACCTTGCAAATAATGACATAGGCGGTCCAAGTGATAAAATAACTGGAGTAGTCGTCACTCATGATGACTGTTTCGAATAATACGATGATGAACTAATCAGCCGGAACGCGTTAGCGTCCGGTTTCTATCTGATGCGTTTATCGTAACTACTCAATCACTAGGTGCACGAGAACCAGGTGAACGAGCCAAGCTCATTCTATGAGCCTGCAAGACAAATGACTAATGCGCAAATCCGATGCACCTGGTTATTGAGCAGTTGCAAGCAAACAATAGTTGGCGAAATTATTGCCATAGATTCCTTCCTCGAAATATATTGACAGGTGTCGATTTGATATCTACATTTGTCGATATGCAGTTATAGACTAGCACTAGCGTCGAATAGTTCTGAGCCAAGGAGTCGTTGATGGCTAAGCCGGAATTGCCGCCAGCGGAGTTGGATGTGCTTCAGTGCCTTTGGGAAGCGGAGGAACTGACGGCGCGTGAGGTGCGGGAATTGCTCGCCAAGCGCCGCCCGCTGTCACACTCTTCTGTGTGTACTCTGCTCGACCGATTGTCCGCCAAAGGATTCGTCACTCGTCAGAAAGGGCTCTCGGGAAAAGCGTTTGTCTACAGGGCAAACGTCGCGTCCAACAAGACGCTTAGCGGAATGATCGACGACCTTGTCGAACGAGCCTTCGGAGGCAGTGGTGTGGACTTGATCGCTTCGTTGTTGGAGACCAAACGGCTTAAAAATTCTGAAATAGGACAACTTCAATGTTTGCTTGACGACTTGAAGGCACGCCAATCGTCGGCGCCCCGAGAAAAGTCGTCAAAACAATCTGCCAGCACGAATGCTAACAAGCCACAAAAGAGAAAAGGGAGGCAATCATGAACCTTTTGCGAGCATTCAATGCGATGGCTGATGCGTGGGCTTGGCAGGTCCTACATGTGGCTTGGCAAGCGGCATTGGTCGGTTGCGTCGCAATCCTCATCGTCCGCTGGGCCACGCGTGCTCCGGCTCCAATTCGATATGCTCTTTTATTAATTGCTTTGGCAAAATTTGCCTTTCCACCGCTCCTCTCGTTACCAACTGGAGTATTTGGGTTGGTAAACATTTCGAAGTCCCAAGTCACTTCCAGTACAACTGAAAATCCGCCTGAGAAACGCGGAGGCAATGTTTCGGCTGCTGACACCGCGACTCGGATTTCCGAACTGCAAGGTAAACACCCCAGTTCACGGCAAGGTGTACCCAGCCAGGCCGTGGCGGAATTTGGGGTAGAAAAACACGGACAACCAAGCCAAATCCAATCCGCGCGTGAACTGCTCTCTGGAGCAATTCAATCGCATACCGCAAACACGCACGATGCCCCTATTTCCACGCAACGCCTTCCCGACGAGCGAAACCTGGCTCCAATGCCTGTGAACGATCCGTCTACCATTAAGGCCATCTTAACTGTCAACGTTTTCGGCAGGCTAGTTCTCGCGCATGCGTTAGGTATGGTAGTCTGCGTGATATTGCTCGTTATTCGCATGTCGAGTCTCCAGCTCCGCAGGCGTTTGATGAAGCGTCCGGATTCCTCAGTGGAAGTCATGTTTCGTGAAGTTGCAAAATCGCTGTCGATTCGTCGAATTCCCGAGTTGCTGATTAGCTCGGAAAGGACTGGTCCGTACTCCTTCGGAGTTCTACGACCGACGATCGTGATCCCAGCCATCTGCCGAGACCGGTTAACACCGAGCGAGATTCGAGTGGCTATGGCACACGAACTGGTGCATCATCGGCGACGCGACTTGATTGTCAATGCTATTCAAGTGGCAATTGCGATTGTGTGGTGGTTTCATCCTGTAGTTTGGTTATTGAACAGGTCGATTCGTCAAGTTCGCGAAGACTGTTGCGACGATGCATTGCTGAATTCGCGTTTGACCGATCCAGTTGAATACTGTCAAACATTGTTGAACGTGGCCAGATTCTGCGAGCGTCGCACACTGCGTCCTGCGATCGCGATCAGCATGGCGGCTGACGGGATTCCGTTGGCTGAGCGATTCAAACGCATTATGGACAAGCGGATCGCGCGGCGTTGGAAATTCAACTGGATTGCCGGCTTGGCAACAGCTTTGGTTGCGATGGTGGTCCTGCCTGGACTTTCGCAAACGCCAGTGACTGTAGCAACCGGCATTCAAGAAAACG
>CAZVBC010000090.1:0-2740 GCA_964625155.1 uncultured Pirellulaceae bacterium | reverse complement strand
CTGCCTGGACTTTCGCAAACGCCAGTGACTGTAGCAACCGGCATTCAAGAAAACGCGGAACCGGCCTCTGGTGTGCTTGATCCAGACGAACAAGCCCGAACACCTTGGCCCACGACCACGGAGTTTCGCTTGCTCGATGTGAATGGCCAGCCTGTGGCAGATGCGCCAGTTGAAATTAGTCTCCACTATCGCAATGAAAAGGTGGAACATTATCGAAGTGACGCGCAGGGAGTCGTACGAGTTCAATGGCCTAAGACTCGTCCACAGTGGCTTTACGTCCGAGTCAAATCGCCAGACTTCGTTCATCAGAGCCAGTATTGGAATCAGCAGCCGATCAAGTGCAAAGTTCCTCCCGATACCCATGAGTTCAAATTGCTCAAAGGGATCGCGGTTGGAGGAGTGGTTAACAGTGGATCGGATGGGATCGCAGGAGTGAAGGTAATCGCGGAAATCAAAAGTCCATCTGGAAGCGAAACATACACAGCGACGACAAATTCGGAGGGACGCTGGAAGATTCTGAATGCTCCCGCCGACATCCGTAGCACCAGCTTGCAATTGATTCACGAAGACTATCGAAGCGATCCCAACCGGTGGAGCCGCGTAATTTCGACCAGCGACATCGAGGATATGCAATCCGAGAAATATGTGGCCTCTCTGTCCAAAGGAAAATCGCTTGGGGGCAAAGTCACGGACGAGCGCGGTACGCCGATCGAAAACGTGCAGCTCAAGTTAGTTTCGTATGTCGTAAACGATCACGCGCTCACGCTACGTAGCGATGGGCAAGGGAAGTTCCATTTCCCTCATTGCGATCCCAATCTTGACACGCAACTAGTCGCGTTCCACCCTGAGTATGCTCCTTGCCGGATTCCTATTCGATTGAACGGCGACTCGTTAACACAAGATGTCACGCTCGCAAGGGGAACGCCGATTCGTTTTCGAGTGATTGGCCCGGAGCGCAAGCCAGTTCCCGGAGCATCGCTTGGATTCAATCAATGGCATGGGGTTTTGAACACGTTTGCTTGGGATGATCGGTTCAAGAAACCCGAGACCGACGAAAACGGCATATGCGTTTGGCACTGCGCACCCGAAGGGCCATTTGCGTACAGCTTCTACCGCTTTGGTTGGACGCGTCCCAGCCTCGAAAATATATCGCCATCGCCTACGCCTGTGGACGTACAGATGTTGCGCGAGGCCATCGTCACGGTTCGCGCCATTGATGAAAGTTCAGGCGATGCGATTCAGTCTTTCAAGCTTATCCCCGGTAAGCTTCGATCAGGAAGGCATCTTGAACGCTATAGCGCTAGCCAAACCACCGATGGTTTGGCCAAACGAACGATTCGCGACGCCGAATATCAGTACTTTTTTCGAGTCGAAGCACCGGGCTTTGCACCAACCGAGTCGGAACTGCATGACATCCGAGAGGGCAATCTTGACCTTGTGCTTAAGTTGAAGCGCGGTGCGACGATTGACGGCGTTGTGCGCGAGGCGGACGGTTCGCTGGCAAACGCAGCCAAGGTGATCTTGGGAACCAAGGACGCGCGGCCTTATATACGGGCGGGTGGAGAAACTCACAATCACGATCAGCAATTGACGACGCGCGCGGATGGTACGTTTACGTTCACCGATCCCGGCGACGATTTCACACTGTTCGTTTTCTCGAAAAGCGGATTTGCTCATATTCGCAAGCAGGATTTTAAGACGCCGGCCGAAATTCAAGTTCGCCCCTACGCGCGCATCGAAGGACAACTGTTACAAGACGATACGCTGGAGAAATATTCCGATGTGAAGTTTGAGATCGAAGGCCAGTCGGGCAGCGATTCACCTTTCGGCCCCCATGGTTACTTCGATATCCAAACGGTGGCCGATGCGACTGGCAAGTTCACACTCGAGTTGCCTGGTGGAATGAACGGTACGCTTTGCGGCACCAAAGTTCTTGCGAAACGAGGCCCTCTGTTGGAAATAGGCAGCGGGCCTTCACAAACGATGTCTGTCGCGCCGGGAGAGACCTACCGTGTCACGCTGGGGCAAGTAGGACGCAGCCTAGTCGGTCAAGTCCGACTGGACGAGAGTTTGCAGAAATGTCGAGTTTCCTACGGGACCATCGCTCTTGCGTCTCGCATCCGACAGGGTTTTAAGCCAGGTGTCAAATCGCCGACAGGCCACTTTCTTATTGATGAATCTGGCAAGTTTTCAATTGGCGGTATTCCGCCCGGCAGCTACCACATCTCGATATCGGCCAGGGAAGACAGTGAAGATCCACACAGACATGTGACTTTAGGAAATTTTCAACGATGGATCACGATTCCGTCGACTGACCCTGGGCAAGCCCAAACCGCGATATTCGATTTGGGTGAATTATTCATCCGCGCGAACGCCAGTGCTCAGCTACAGCCGTCGGTTGGAGCACCGGGACGCGAGTATTTCAAAGCACCTCGAACCGACGTTGCTGGCGCCACTTTCAACGTGCGGATTCGCTGCGCTAATTCGAGTCAACAAGCGGTGCCTGCAAGTGTCAAGGTTTGGTATGGTGACAAGAGTGGGATGCACTCGGACCAGCGCCTTGCGGATGCAAATGGAGAAGTCAATTTCAACGATCTACCGTCCCATGGCGCTTGGATTTTTGTGCGCGCTGATGGCTTTCAAGCCACTGGAATGTTGGTCCAGCCGGGAACGCCTCACGTCGACATCGCAATGGTTCGCAACGAAGAGCCCCGCCCCTTAATTAAGCCTACGGGATGGT
>CAZVBC010000089.1:0-20948 GCA_964625155.1 uncultured Pirellulaceae bacterium | reverse complement strand
TTTGTCATGCATTGCTTTAAGTAGAGACTTCCAAGCCCTGGTGGCAACTCTGTTGAAGCAACGTAACACCAACGGATTCTAGCACCAGCTTAGTTGTCAGAAAAAAAGATGGCCGCTCCCAAAATGGAGCGGCTTTTTTTATTTGAGTTCGAGTAGCGCGATCGCTGGTCAACCCAAACGAATAACGGCATTCCGCCAAGCTTGGTGTCACGAATTGGAAGTTCTGAGTAATGCGAGGCGTGGTGCGCCTATAATTTGGTTGTTGATGATGCTGTATCTGTTAGAATCAACTGCAAGCTGCGTAGCGTGGATTGATAAAATCTTGGTTGAGGAAAGGACAAAGAAAGGCAACCCTTGTTTGGCCCTCGGTCGCGTTAATCAGTGGCCTATCTTGATGCTGAGAGAGCCGTGAGATATTCGGGGAATCCGTCACGCGGAATTAGAAATGCGAAAACGGCATTCCGTGCTAGCGACGGATTTTTACGGTGTGGACTAGCAGTAGTTGAGCGGAAGTTTTTGATTATTGCCAAGGACGATGGTTATGACCAGCAAATGGCTCCGCATGAGGCTGGCGAAAATGCCGCCTCCGTGTGCTGGAATCTTGTTAAGCATCGGGCTGCATTTGAGTTTCTTAGCTGTTTTGGCTTTTTGGATTCTGTCACCTGGAGTGGGAGGAAGTGCAGTCTGTGTAGAGGCTGTGAATGGATCCATCGACGAACTCGTCACGATAGGACCACCGACACTGGCAGTACTTCAAGAGACAGAACTAGACAGTGAGCCACTTATCGATCATGAACTTTCCTTGGACTTCGAAGTCAATACTCAGTTGCCGGCGCGTCCTTCGGTGATGGAAACGAGTCTTGTGTCGGCTATCACAAGCAGCACTTCAGGTAGTGTACTCCCTGCGACAAGCCCACAGGGCACTCATACTGGGGCGGAGTTTTTTGGTGCGTACGCGGTGGGGCTGCGATTTGTTTACGTGATCGATAGTTCGACGAGCATGACTGGGCAACGTTGGATTTACGCGTGTAACAAGTTGATTGAAAGTCTAACCAGGTTGGCCCCGGATCAAGAGTTTTTCATCATTTCGTTTGATCTTCGTCCCGGTTACTTATTTAGTCGGCGCCCCACGGAGATTTCTTTTTATCGCCGGAGCGAATCGATCATTGCTAAAGTTCGAAGCTGGTTAGTGAATAGACGTTTGGGGCGTGGTACTCGACCAGCGCAGGCAATGTTACATGCATTGAGCATGCAGCCCGACGCAATATTTTTGCTATCGGACGGCGAGTTGCAAGATGACACCGTGATTCAGCTATTGAAGCACAATCGAGCGACCTTAGATAAACCACAAATACCGATTCACACTATCCATTTGTTTAGTGCTGAAGGGAGAAATACGCTACAGACGATCGCTCAGACCAATAGTGGCACCTTCACGCCCGTATTCGGTCGGTAGATCAAGAAAAGGCGTGTGGCTGGCAGTTACTTTTCTAGCAGAATCGGCGCGAGCTTGGGGCTGTTAAAGATCTGGTATTGCAAGGGAATGTGTTTGCGCAAGTTTTGTACCGCGCGTAGATGCGGCGATCGCTGCGCAGAGCGCGACTCGCTCAATCAAATTTTGTCCCTATCGGGACGTCGGATGATTTCTACCATTGCAAGCTACCGACATTTTGTCCCTATCGGGACGATGCACGCGGAATAAAAACTACACATCAAAACGCGCGTCAAACCAGATTTTTAACAGTCCGCCCTATCTGCTCACATCCTTAAAAGTCCTTAACTGCGGCGCGCGGGTATGGGTGCGAAGGAACTTGCTGCTGAGCGCGCCGTTTGCTTGAATTCGTTAAGCTATTTCGGGACTGTGTCGTAGTTGAAAAATACACATGGAGCTCTACCAGCGATTGATCCGATATCTATGACCAAGATCGTACAGCAAATGACATCGGATCGGGTGCATCGGAAGCCTTCCAGTGCCTCCCTGTGTAATGCACTCCCTACTGAAGAATGTTCAACCCATTTGCACTCAGCAGTTTAGCGTTCTAACACGTCTGAAATATGCTGAGCACGCTAGCTTATCTCCGGTGCATGGGTTATTGGGATTCGGTGGAAGGATGAGCATGCGATTAAGAATTGTGATTTCGTTGCTGGCAATAGGCTGCCCGAGTCAGTACGTACTGGCGCAAGAATCTCGCGACAGCACGACTGTCGTGGAGCAAGTACTGCATTCTCCCGTGACTTCAGCACCTGCCGGCAACAGTCTACCGGAATCTAACAAGTCGCTAGCATTGGACGGAGCCAATTCGTCCAATAACGGACATTCAGCGTCTACCGAGCTTGAAAAGCGGCTCAGCCAAATTGAAAACAGAATGGACGAAGCGGACGCAAGTAAAAAGAAACTACCCAGCGTTACGGTCAACGGTGTGTTCCAAGCAGATGCGGTGTGGTTTTCGCAGACAGACGAATCGCGAGACCAATTTGGCAGCATTGAGAGTGGGGCTGACTTTCGCCGCGCGCGGTTATCTACCAAGGGTTCCGTGACGGAGCAGATGAATTACTTTTTACAAATGGACTTTGGCTTCTTTGGTCGTCCGACGTTTACCGACGTGTGGGTCGAACAGACGAATGTGCCACTTTTGGGGACAGTTCGTGCAGGTCAATGGAAACACCCGTTCGGCTTGGAGGTTGTCAGCAGTTTTCGTTATACAACTTTCATGGAGCGTTCGTCGACCTTTCAAGCGTTTACTCCATTTCGGCATTTAGGAATCGGTTTTTACGATCATGCGCAGGACTTGAATTCCACTTGGGCGTGTTCCTATTTGCGAACTGGCCAGGATCAATTTGGGAACTCGCTGAGCACGGACGGAGGCAACGGATTGGCAAGTCGGTGGACTCACTTGCTGTGGTACTGTGGTCACCAAGGGCAAGACTATTTGCACCTCGGGCTCGGTTATTACTTGAATGCTCCTCCTCACGATACAGCGCGATTTCGTTCCATCCCAGAAATGTTTGTCGGTGAGTTTGCTCCTGGCGTGGTCGGAACCAGCGGTCAGGCAGTGCCGGGAGCTCTAAATGGCACGCCGTTCTTTGTCGATACCGGCGCAATTATTGATGTTAACAGTACCAACACCTTTGGCCTAGAAGGACTTTGGGCACGTGGTCCCCTCTCGATCCAATCGGAAGCCATGGCCGTAACGATTGATCAACCTACCAGCGACTCAATTGTTGGCGGAGGTTACTCGCAAATTGGATATTTTCTGACAGGCGAACATCGGCCCTACGACCGGAAATTAGGAGCGATCGACCGCGTCATACCATTCGCAAATGTTGGAAGCCACGGCGGAACGGGTGCTTGGGAGTTAGCCTGCCGTTGGTCCTACATTGATCTTAACGACAATAACCTGAGAGGAGGTACGCTGCAGAACCTTACTGCCGGAGTTAATTGGTATCTAAACCCATATTGCAAGTGGGTCTTCAATTACATCCATTCCTGGTCCAACGCACGCGACTTCTTTCCTTCACCAGCCGCCGGGAATATTAAAAGCGAAACGGACGCGTTTGGTACTCGCCTTCAATTGGATTTCTAATACACTTCAATCAAACGATTGGGGCCGGTTTGTGACTCGCATCGCGGCAGTGGATAAGCAAAAATCGCGAGCAAGTTGCGAGCCACACTCAAGCACGCAAGCATGCGAGCCACATTCAAACATGGTTGAAGCGGAAATGCAAACGTGGGGAGTCTTGTGACAATCACGATTTCCTACGACACTATCAGTGATCATGGTCGGTGACAACTATCACCTACGTTGTTGTGCAGCACTCTGGGCACCTGCGAGTAGTATTTAGAATCGGTCAAACATCGTCACGCCCGTTCGTCAGTCTTCGCACCGATTCACAATAAAAGGAATGTACAAATGTTTCACTTCCAAGTCTCTGGTTTGTTCGTTTGGTTTTCACTCATTGCTGCCATGTTGACACAGTCGGCAGTTGCTCAAAAAGGATCGGCCAGCGGTTCAAAGCGATCGCAATTCCTGATCAGTGCAACTGATTTAGATGCAATAAAGAACACCAGCAATTTGCGTATTCTCGATGTGCGCGAACAAAGATTGTACGATGCTGGACACATTGCAGGAGCAACCTGGGTAGATATCGGGCTGTGGCGAACCAAAGGGGCAGAACAGTTCGGTTTAAAAGACGCCGTTTACTGGGCGAATGAACTTGGTCGATTGGGGATAGATCCTCAGCAGAATATCGTTGTTACCGGCGAGACACTTACTGATACCGCACGCTGTTGGTGGGTTCTACGGTACTTAGGCATGCCCAACGTACGCTTGCTGGACGGCGGGTTGGGAGCCTGGAGCGCAGCATCATTCAAGACCACTGCGGAGGTGCCTCGCATCGAAAAAACCATGCCGAGGATCGAATTCAAACCGGCGATGCTTGCCGTATTGTCGGATGTCCTTCCCGATGCCCGCAAGGCAACTCAATGTCAAGTTCTCGATAATCGTTCAACAGAAGAATTTAATGGTTCGCGCCAACTTGGACCTCGTGGCGGCCATATTCCAGGTGCCAAGCACTTGGAATGGAAAGAATTTGTTGACGATTCCGGTCGATTCCTATCAGATGCCGAATTAAAAAAGCGATTTATTGCACAGCAGATTGACCTTGATGCACCAGTCATCGCCCATTGCCAAACCGGTGGACGCAGCAGTGTCGTTGCACTCGTAGCCGAAATGCTCGGAGGCAAGCAAGTGCGCAACTATGTTCAAGGTTGGTCAGAGTACTCTGGCCAATTACAAGCGCCGATCGAATAGACACAGCGATGCAAAAGGATCGACCAAAACGACGCATTGCACTGGTCATTCACGCGTTGTACGGCGGTGGAGCCGAACGGGTCATGAGCCAGTTGGCCAACCGATGGTCGTCGCAGGGACATGACGTGGCTCTAATTACACTCGCGGCGACTTCTACCGACCAATATGTCACTGACTCGGCTGTGCAGCGAATTGGGCTGGATGTAATGAGAACCAGCCGTAACAAATTAGCTGCATGTATGGCCAATCGGCAGCGCATGAAGCGATTGCGCGCGACGATCCAACAATGGCGTCCTGATCGCATTTTGAGCTTTTGCGACCGCATGAATGTGCTCTGCTTGCAAGCTTGTCATGGACTGTCGATTCCGATTTGGATTTCCGAACGCAGTGATCCGCGCAAGCAAAAAATCGGTTGGATTTGGGAATGGGCACGGCGCTGGAATTATCCGTACTGCTCTGGGTGTGTTGTGCAGACAGCCAGTGTACAGCAGTACCTTGCGCGGATTTTGCCATCCGACAAACTGCGTGTCATTCCCAACGCAGTGACATTGCCTGAGAGTACTGCCGAGCCCACACGTTCGCTACACATCGAAGAATCGACAGGCAAACAGATCTTGCTTTCAGTTGGGCGGCTTGCGCATGAAAAAGGATTCGATGTGTTGTTAAGAGCTTGGGGCCGGGCTCATTCAGATTTGCTTAATTGGATTTTAGTTTTGATGGGAGATGGCCCAGAGCGAAACAGACTCGAGGCATTAGCTCGGTCGCTCAATGTCATTGATTCGGTACGATTTCTCGGATGGTGGGACAGTCCCTGGCCAGCGTATGCGCGTGCCGACCTTTACGTCATGCCATCGCGCTATGAGGGATTTCCCATGGCCCTGCTGGAAGCAATGAGCTGCGGCAAGCCCTGCATTGCGACTCGCTGTTCCGCAGCAGTTGATTCACTCGCTGACTCCCAGCGGGCCTTGTTGTGCGTTAACATTGACGACGAAATCGAGCTAGCGCAGAACATCATCAGTCTAGCTCATGCGCCTGACCAGCGTACTCGATTGTCTATCGCCGCTCGGCAAATCGCCCAAGCATATTCTTGGGATAGGATCGGTCCTCTGTGGGATCAGATACTTCTGTAACTCAATCCGAACCGCGCCCTTGGATCAGCCACTTGGAAATGTCTGCCGCCTGAAAAAAGAGATTGGTAGATAAGTGATAGCTAGGAGCCGGATGCGTTAGCAACTCGCTTCGATTATGTTGTTAGACTAAGTCGTTGCAGCGAAATCGTTTAACCCGAAGGCGAGGACTGGGTCGAGTTTTCGCAATCGTGTAAATTCCCAACCGTAATCATACCAAACTCAGCCCAGTCCTTGCCTTCGGCTGCGGGTCACACGATTAGCTTAAGACCACATTTGGGCCGCAAAGTGGCGCTGTACACGCCGTTCTTCTGTTGCGAGGAAACAAAATGGAATCTCAAACGCCAAGAGACAACCCTTACGCTAGCCCTACGTTTCCGACTTCAACGCCATCGCCAACTCCGACCTTAGGAACGTGGCATCTTTGGGTTGCTCGTGCTGTTGCGACGCTGGTGTTGTTAGTTGTGATATTTTCGATATTAAATGTGAATGACACCTTGCCCTATTTTTGTCTGGTGGTCGCGATCACTGCTCCGATTCGCGCATCGAAAATTCACTCGCGATATCGGCGAGGGAACAAGGTTGCTCCATCACCCTTGGGAGTATTGTTGTTTTCGTACATCTTAACGTCCATTTTGCTGTTTTGTGCATTCATTCTCTTTATGGCCACTTGTTCGGCATTAGGTAAGCCAGCAAGATACTTCATGGATCCAACGCCCTTGGGATTGATCGTATCTACGATAGCATCGCTCGGTTTTTTCTTCGGTGCCCTGGCGCTTTCAATCAAGATGGTTCGCTGCTGAAAACGGATACAAATTTTTACCAGCCCGAGCTCATGCGGTAATAGGGGGAAGGCTAGCACGTGCGGAAGCTAGCACGCGCGGCCCGATGGGCACGCGGTTAAACGGCTGTACTGCAACGACGTAATTCTTCGTGCAGTAATCGAATGTGATGTACTCCAACGCCTTGTCCCGCCAACATACTTTCGCTTTATCAAACGTGCCGCTATCTAGCTAAGCTAAAGGCGTTTGTAACCGTCGGTTATCAAGACGGAGGTCTATCCTATTTCCAACAGTACGCCATTCCACTTATAAAGTGACATGCAGAATCACGTCGCAGGCGTGGATCCTGGTTGCTTCAGTTGAAAATAGTATCGGTCTGCAGAGTTACTTTTCACAAATGCAATATGAAAGGTCGTGATATGCCGCGACTTGCACTATGCGGTTGTTCGTTGTCGGTTGCGACTCGATATGTTCATGCGGCTCACCGTTTTCGTGATGTCAAGATCGTGGCGGCGTGCCATGAGGATTCGCAAGTATTGGCGAATTGTGTACAGCGGTTTCCGGCGTTGGCGACAGCATCGGGTCTCGAACTGTTGCTTAAGCAACGTGCTGGCGAATTTGATGCAGTTGTAGTTCAAAGCTCCATGGAGCAGCGCGGTACCGACGCTCAGGTGGCTGCGTCGTCGGGTAAACATATCCTGATTGCGTCGCCGTTGGCAGGATCGTCGCAACAAGCACAAGCGATTGTTGCCGCATGTGCCATGCACAACGTACAGACGATGATCGCTAATTCAATTCGCATGCAGACCGGCTTGTTGGCTATCAAACAAGCGGTGGATGGAGGTAAGTTAGGTACACCAGCTTTACTGCGCACGCAGGCTTGGCGAGGCGAGGACAGCTCAGCGGACAGTTTGTTCGCAATGATGGTGGAGCGACTCGATTTAGCAAGTTGGCTGTTTGGAGCATGGCCGACAGATTTGCTGGTCACTTCATCAAAAAACGGTCCATCGGGATCAACTGTTCCCAATGTCACGCATATCCAATGTGGCTTTCCCGGTGATGCAATGGCATTGCTCACTTTGGCGGAATCGCTTCGCGGTCAAACGCCGTACGATTGCACATCGCTGATCGGTTCATCCGGTGCCGCTTATTGGGATATGGCTGAGCAGGCACAATTGCTATTTGGGCAGGGCCAACCTCAAGCGATGTTTACGGACGAGGGGATAGTTGCCACGGTCAACGAACTGCGAGAGTTTCGCGACATGATCGTTCAGAATCGCAAGTCGAGCGTCCCCATCGAATCGGGCGTCACAGCTATCGCGCTTGCTGAAGCGGCGGTGCATTCAGCAAGTCGTTCTCAGCCTTTTGAATTGCATCCCAGCGATACGATTCCGGTATACAAATCGCGAGGTGCCGATCCTACCAGTGAAGCACCACCGGCGGTTACACAGTCCACTGGGAAACCAAGCCAACCAGCAATTGTTCAATCGCCTAGAGCCAGTATTGCGGCGAACGACGTGTTTCGTGTGGCGGTATTGAGCGTGATCAAGCACGATTACGTAGCACGTGGAGTGGCAAGCCATCCGAGATTTGAACTGGTCGTCGTCGCGGACGATCCTGGTGTTCCTGATTGGGTCCACCAGCGAAATCAACAGTTTGCTGACGAAAAAAAGATCCCTTACATGCGCAATGTCGAACAAGCGCTCAAGGACTTTAATGTACACGTCGCTGTGGTCAGCACCGAAGCGGAACGGCATTGTGACTTGAGCCAGCGGGCGGCAAATCTTGGTATTCATGTCATCCAGGACAAACCGATGTCGAATCGATTGTCTGCGTGCGATGACTTGGTACAAGCAATTGAGCGAAACGGAGTTACGTTTTCGATGTGGAACCGCAACATGTTGCCTGCCGTAGTGCAAGCAACCGATCTCGTGCGCTCCGGTGCGATCGGAAAAGTACTATCGATCAATGCCGATTTTTATTTTTCCAAAGACGCTGGCCCACCCAAGGGCTCGAGAAAACCCCATGAGCCACTCATCGATTGGTTGGAGTTCCAAAGGGCTGCGCACGTGGATGGTTCCGACGGCGCTGTTGGAAAATCACCCATCGGTGAGTTGCAAAACGAAGGGATTTATCCACTAGCGTACATTCATCAGATTACTGGGGGTAAATTTCTTCGAGCTTACGCAAAAACTGCGACTGCATTTCACCAAGTCAATGTGGACAACGGCGTTGAAGATCTGGGGACCGTCACGCTCGAAATGTCTTCAGGAATGCTGGCCACGCTGGCGATTGGTCGCATCGGAGCAGCCAGCCATCCTGATCTGGGCGAAATCAAGTTATGGATTATTGGTACGGAAGGATCCTTGGTTGTGGCTGAGGCGCGTCCTGAAGTGGCATTACATTACCGAGGCCAACCCGAAAAAGAATTTCGCCGACGCCGTGTCGCGATTGACAACGACTTTCTTATCATGGACAACTTTGCTCGCGCGCTTGATGGCGAGGGTTCAACAATTCTGGACGTACGGACATCCAGACATATCACCTCCGCTATTCAAGCTGCGTTGCGATCGGCAAAATCAGGGCGTTTGGAGATCATTGATTGATCAGGAACGTTTCCTGTGCTCAGAACAATCGCTTCGCAATATCGTGCTCAGCGCAAAGCTCGACTGGGGCAACCGAACAGACCATTCATTTAGCTTAGGAGAGACCTAACGTGGACGCATTGCAAGTACGAAAATCATTGCGAGAAGGAAAAAGAGTTTATGCTACTGCGGCGATTTCCCCTTCGTCGAATTGGCCTAGAGCGTTGCAGCGAGTGGGGGGCATCGATTTTGTTTTTATCGATTCTGAACACACGCCGTTAGATCGCGGAACACTTTCCTGGATGTGCCACGCCTATTCTGCCATGGGGATTCCTCCTGTGGTGCGCATTCCCAGTCCCGACCCCTACGAGGCTTGCAAAGTGCTCGATGGAGGTGCCGCAGGCTTTATCGCTCCCTATTTGGAAACCCCTGAGCAAATTCGTCAGTTGGCTGGAGTGGCTAGGTATCGTCCACTGAAAGGAGCACGTCTGCAGGACGCCTTGCGCGATCCTTCGACGCTAGAACCAGAATTGCGAGAATATCTGGAGGCTCGAAATGCGTCCACGATTTTTATCGCCAATATCGAAAGCGTCCCAGCGATCAATAATTTGGAGGAGATGATGTCCGTCCCAGGAGTTGACGCTGCGCTGATTGGTCCGCATGACCTATCGTGCAGTTTGGGAATCCCTGAGCAATATACACATCCGAAGTTTGCTGAAGCGGCTGAGAAGATCTTTCGTATCGCGCGATCAAAAGGATGTGGTGCTGGTCTACACTGGTGGCAGGGAGTGGGTAGCGAAGTTCACTGGGCACAGTCGGGGGCTAATTTGATTATGCACAGTACCGATGTGACACTCGTGGTCCAACACCTGCAGCGAGAATTGAAGGAATTGCGCGAGAAGCTCGGAGAATCCGGCTCTTCGGTCGCCAGCGGTGCGCTCGAAAGTGTCTAGTAGCCTATCGGACATATTGTGGAGTCGTAATGCTGTACCGACATATTCTGAAGCTGGTGATAGTCTTGGCCGGAATGGTACTGTGTCACTCTAGGCAAGCGACAGGGAGTGACACAGGATCGCGTCGACTCAATATAGTGTTGATCTTGGCTGACGATTTGGGTTGGACCGATTTGGGTTGTTATGGCAGCGATCTGTACGAGACTCCAAGAATTGATGCATTAGCGCGTCAAGGGATCCGTTTCACACAGAATTACTCTGCGTGTACGGTTTGTACACCGACACGTGCTGCATTAATGACCGGCAAATATCCTGCCCGCCTGCATATCACCGACTGGAGTCCAGGGCAGATGCCCAACAATCCAAAACTGTTGGTTCCCGATTGGCAGAAGCATCTACCACTGGAAGAAACAACGCTGGCCGAGATCCTGCGCGAGGCTGGATATGCGACTGCGCACATTGGAAAATGGCATTTGGGTACCGAACGCTATTATCCACAGCACCAAGGGTTTGACCTTAATCTGGCCGGCACTGATAAAGCTGCTCCGCCCAGTTTTATTGCACCCTGGCGCATTCCCACATTGCCAGAAGGTCGGGCCGGAGAATATTTGACGGATCGTTTAGGGATCGCCGCGGCGGAATACATTGAGTCAGTCAAGGATCGTCCGTTTTTCCTATATTTGCCCCACTTTGCAGTACATACTCCGATCCAAGGTCGACAGGACCTCGTTGAGAAGTATCGTAGCAAGCTGAAATCAGGCCTGCGGCACAATAACCCGCGATACGCCGCGATGATCGAGAGCTTGGATACAGCGATTGAGCAAGTAATCGATAAACTCCAAACATTAAACTTGCTCGAACACACGCTGGTCATCTTTACTTCTGATAACGGCGGACGCATAACTCAAGCCACGACCGATAATTCTCCTTTGAAATTTGGTAAGGCCTCCGCATATGAAGGTGGCGTCCGAGTTCCGCTCGTCATCCGAGGCCCAGGAGTATCCGCAGAGGGTAACGTATCGCACGAGCCAGTAATCTCGATGGACCTTTTTCGCACAATCGTCGAGGCGGTCGGCATTGATGAACCGAGTTTACAAAAGGACAATTGGCGATCACCGTCAGGGGCACCTGGTTGCGACGGAGAAAGCTTGTGGCCGATACTTAGCGGCCGTGGATCGATGAATCACCGTAATTTGTACTGGCACTACCCACACCACCAGCACTATCAACTTGGTGGCACGATGCCTTACAGCGCCATACGGTCGGGTGATTATAAACTGATCGAGTTCCATGACGATCAACATCTGGAACTGTACCACGTAAGTAATGATCTCAGCGAGCGACGCAATTTGGTCGGTACCGAAGTGGCAGTCACCATGCAGTTACAAAAACAGCTGCATAACTGGCGGCGCGAAATAGGTGCCCAAATGCCAACTCCGAACCCTGATTACGATCCGCAGCAACCGCAGTACAACTCCAGTGCTAAACAACCACCGGCTGGAGCCAGCCGAGCAAAGGGTTGAGCGTACTGCACACTTGAGTTCACTGCACACTTGAGTTCACTGCGTACTTAAGTTCGTTGAGCCTATGTTGTCAGTTAACTTCGTTTAACTGCGAGTGCATCTCGCGCTGGGGCGCATCACATGCGGAAGGTGAACGCGCGGCCCGTTGGGCACGCGGTTAAACGCTGTTTGCGGCAACGACTTAATTCTCCAGTAATTATCGAAAGCGGCGTTTTCCAATTGATCAGACGATTCGGCAGTGTTTGAGAATCGCAGGCGCATCGGTGACGTAACCGATATAAAACGGACCAAACTCCGCAAACCGTGCACTCGCTTGATCAAAGCGCATCTTATAAACGATTTCTTTGAGGTACTGCGGATTCCTGGCCCACAAGGTAACGCCCCATTCCCAATCGTCGAATCCGATGGACGCGGTCACAACCTGGGTCGCGCGACCGGCGAAAGCCATTCCGCTTTGGGCATGCTCAGCCATCATTTCATTGCGTTCTGCGAAGGGTGTGGTAAACCAATTGGCTCCCACCACGCGGCTTTTATTCATTGGGTAAAAGCACGTTGAAGGCCAATTCGGTAACTCCGGTGTCAATCGCTGCTGATTCATCATCGGTAAGCGTTTTTCATAGGCCGCGACTTTTGCGGAAAACGCGGGTGAGTTACTATCTTCACCGCCATCCACGAGTCGCTGGGCATACTGCTGGGGTGACGGAACATATTCGGAGATTTCAGTAATCGACACGAACGAATAAATTGCCAACAAAGCAGGCCCAAGTGCGCTGGCTTGCAAGGCTTGGTGAACAGCATCGATCTTGAGTGGATCGGGATCGAGCATCATCGATCCAAAGTCCGCCTTGTGACCACTGACGACAAACGTCTGAAGTCGCGTGGGAGCGTTGGTCTGCTGTGGATTCAATATGTCTATGAATTCTCCAGCGCCACGAACGATTTCGGATTCGGAGAGCTGCCTGAGGACATTTCGATCGAATCGGTAATACATATGAGTACAATGCCAACCCTGTATCGGTTGGATCGAGGGTTCAGGCAATTCAGTGGGGCGCACGGCGGGAGCGTTCATCTGTCAGCATTCTTCTGTATTAATCAGGGTCGGGTTCAACACTATTGCGTTGAATATACCTCAATCCACCGGAGCTGTCTCGGAGGATGGCGTTTAGCGTGTCGTTATCTCGGCACGACCAACCTGGACTCGAAAAAACACTGATCCAGTTCGGTACCCTAAAACAACTCGCCACACAATTACAGTAAGCTATGGCGTTGGTTGGATTTCCCAGTTTGGCTATCCCTGCAGGGAAATACACTACGCTCGTTTTGCATCTTATCTTGCACTTTAGCGAAGGCTCCATTTGTGAACTCCCATGAGTCGCTAAATCGACCACCGAATTCAAGATCACGGTCGCTGCAATCGGATAATGCATCGACCCGATTTGTAGGAGGCGAAGCAAACGTCGTCTGGACGTTATGGATGACCTACGGTGCTTTTTACTTTTGTCGCACAAATTTATCGGCTGCTGTGCCGGGTATGCGCATGGCGACCGAAGAGGGTGGCCTGGGGTTTTCCGGCGAAGAGACTGGGTGGATACTTGCGTCCCTGAAAATTGCCTACGGTTTCGGGCAACTTCTCAACGGCCAACTAGCAGAGCGAGTTTCTCCGCGAGTGCTGTTGGCGATTGGCATGTTTGGTTCTGCGGCGTTGAACGTTTTGTTTGGATTTAGTACCGGTTTTTATTTTCTTTTGTTTGTTTGGGCAGTCAATGGTTTCTGCCAATCGTTGGGCTGGCCCGCGACGGTGCGGGTTGTAGGGAACTGGATTGGTATTCTAAAGCGAGGCAAGGCGATCGGCATTATTGGCACCGGTTATCAAATCACTTTGGGCTTAACTTACTTCATTGCAGGACAATCGGCGGAGTGGTTCGGTTGGCGCGCTGCGTTGTATGTACCGGCGTTGTTTTTGGCGTTGGCTGGCGTTTGCACTTTACTGCTTGTGTCCGAACAGCCGACCGAGAGAATCTCGGAAGATATTGATGAGGGTCAGCGCCTGCATCTGGGAGATCGGAAGTTAGATCCGACTGTGGCATTGACATGGAAACAGACGCTGAGACTAACGCTTTCCAATCGAGCATTGTGGTTATTAGGACTATCGCTAGGATTACTCAACGCTTGTCGCTACGGCTTTTTGGATTGGGGGGTCAGTCATTTGATCAGTGTTCAGAATATCGGAGTTGGTAAGGCTGGCTTGACCTATGTCGTGCTGGCGATTGGTGCGGCAGCGGGCTCGTTTGTCGCTGGATGGACCACAGATCGATTCTTTGGTGGCCGCCGGGCCCCGGTTATTTGTTTATTGTTAGTGGCGCTCGGCGTCTTGACACTAATCTACGAAGCTGTAGCCGACGCAAGCGCTTGGGGTACAGTGGTACTATTAGTTGTGATTGGATTTTGTATCTATGGACCACAGGTACTGTTGGTAGGCACTGCACCGGCCGATTTGGCTCGCTACGGTACGGCAGCAGCCGCAGCGGGATTTGTCAACTTTATTGGTTACATGGGGGCTTCGGTCGGTGATGTGGTAACAGGACACTTTATTGAACCGGAGAACGGGGGTTGGCAAGTCGCAATCTATATCTGGGCGGGGTGGGCAATTGCGGCTGCAGTATTTGCTGGACTGCTCTGGAATCATACGGCAAGGGAAGAGGAGCACGGTTGAGATGTTAGTCATCATGATTGCGGCCGGCCGTGGGAGCCGACTGATGCCCACGACTGCTGATGCACCCAAGTGTTATGCAGAGGTCCAAGGGAAATCGCTGCTCGAGTGGGCCCTCTCGGCCTTCGCGGTTAATGGTATCGACCGAATTTGTTTTATTGGTGGATACCAGATTGAGAAGGTTCGACAAGACTACCCGCAGTTTGACTTTCGACACAACACAGACTGGCAAAACAACAATATCTTGGCCTCGCTGTTGTGCGCTGAAGATTTGATGGACGAACCGTTTATCTGTTGTTATTCCGACATTCTATTTTCGCCAAAGATCATTGAGCAACTTACCCAATCACCAGCGGATATTGTGTTAGGTGTCGACACGCAGTGGCTTTTGCGTTATCAATCACGGTCGCAACATCCTGCGGATGATGCCGAAAAAGTTACCGCCCGCAACGGGTTGGTGACTCGCATACACCGAGGAATCTCGGAACAGGAAGCCTATGGCGAGTACATTGGTGCGGCCAAATTCACTCCACAGGGAGCCAGGTTATTGCGAGAATCCTATCATCGTCGGCGCAGCGAATTTGCCGGTCGGCCATGGCGCGAAGCTAAGTTGTTTGAGAAAGCCTATTTGATTCATTTGTTGCAGGACATGTTGGAACAGGGCATCGAGATGTCACACGTCGATACGCCAGGAGGCTATATCGAAGTCGATACTCAAGAGGATTTCGAGTACGCACGAAATTTTTGGAAAACACGTCATTTGGACAAGTAACTGTATCGAGAACAGTCTGATCACCTGGACTTGCACTCAGTATTCCCATTCGCATGGTATCGCACATGAATAAGCAACTGTTCCCCACTTCGGTCATTGGCTCGTTACCCCGACCAGCCTTTGTGCGCGATTTAATTGCCGATGACAACCGGTTTTCGGACGACGAGTACCAGCGGCTTATGGGCTCAGCGATTCACTTTGCTGTTGCCTTGCAAGAAGCTGCGGGCTTAGACGTGGTGACCGACGGAGAATGGTGGCGCAAGTCGTATATTGGCGTGGTTGCCGAATTGGCACACGGTTTCGAACTCAGTCGCAATCCCGTTGATGGACGCCCCTGGACAGTTGTGGTTGATCGGCTGACCCCGAAACAACCTGGCTTTATTGCTAAAGAAGTTGCCTACCTAAAAAAACTAACTCAGCGAGACATCAAAGCTACTTTGCCTGCTCCCGCTTTGCTCGGTGAACGAATGTGGGATCCAGTCAAATCGGCAAAAGCTTATCCAACGCGTGAATTGTTTATTCGAGACTGTGTGCCAATTCTAAGGCGCGAGCTGCAATTGCTGTGTGAGGAAGGAGTTTCGATTGTACAAATCGACGACCCACATTTGTGCTTGTTTGTCGATCCGCGAGTGCGCGCAGGGTATAACAATGCTGATCAAGCGGCAGATTTTGCAGTCGATATGGACAACGCGGTCGCTGATGCAGCATCGAACATCAAGCTGGCAGTCCACTTGTGTCGTCGCGCTGGCGCCCGAGTGCGCGGTGAAGCTGAGCACCAAGGTGGTTATGAACCTATTCTAAAACAGCTCGCGAGACTGAAAGTTCAGCACGTAACGATGGAATTTACTGCGCCCGGTGCAGGTGACATGTCCGTTTTTCGACATTTACCAGAACACATCGAAATTGGTTTAGGGTGTGTCAGTTGTCATCCTGGCCAAATCGACTCGGTGGAGACGATCGTAGGACGCGTCGAAGCCGCATTGCAGCACGTACCAGCGGACCGAATCACGTTGAATCCCGATTGTGGGTTTGCACCAGGTTCCGCCGCTGAAGTCAGCATCGACGAAGTTTACGTCAAACTTAAAAACGAAGTTGCCGCCGCGCAGATACTACGTGAAAAATATGCGTAAACTCGACACATCTCACTGCTTGCCAGAGGGCTCTAGGTAGTCGAGCCCAATGACCACACGGACGCGTTATGACACGTCAGTCAGGAATACGTCTGAGCGATCCGCTGTGAATGGCATGGCTACGGATCGAATGTGAATAGCATGTCTCGACTCAGCCGATTATCAATCGACGAGAGCTTGACGCAGTTGTTTATAGTCGGTCTTGCCGGTACCCAAAACGGGAATGGCGGAGATTTGACGAACTTCATCCAGACGCATCACACCGCGCAAGCCTGCGGCATGTAACAGTGCACTGGCTTCGCGAAGTGTGTATTCAAAGGTTGTAAACAACGTGATGTGCCGACCATCCGGAGTTTCGATGCCTTCTACTGCCACGCGGGGACCGTTTTCGTCTGCCGGAAACAGTTTAAGGAACGGCTCCTCTAATGCGGGCAGCGAGATCATTTCGCCGCCAGCTTTGAGAAATCGCTTTAATCTCCCTTGAAAGTGAATATATCCGTCACTATCCATCGAAACCAAATCGCCTGTCTTATACCACGACTTGCCTTCCAACATGACAAATGGTGAGGCTCCATCGTGCGCGTGGTAGCCTGCAAAAATTGAAGGGCCAGTGACCAACAACATACCAGTCTCACCTTGCTGTACCCGCACGTTGGACTCAAGATCGACCACGCACACTTCGACACTTTTCACCGGCTTGCCCACCGATCCCTGACGGGCTTGACCATAAGGATTCGCCGCCACCACAGGCGAGCACTCTGTAATGCCATAACCTTCCAGAATCTGTGCATTGGGAGCCAACTCGGCACAGCGTTCGAAAATTGACTCTGGACATTTCTCGGCCCCTGTGATGATCTTGCGTAGGCTGTGCAATTCATCGCCCCGGCAAACGGACAACATGTATCCGAGAAAGGTCGGGGTGGTGAAGACCATCGAGGGGCGATACGCGGCAATCGTATGCACCAGTCCTCGCGCATCCGTCGGATCGGGATAACGGACTGTGCGAATGCCGGCCACATGTGGCAAAAGTACGTTGCCGGTCAGACCGAAGCTATGAAAAGGTGGCAGGAATCCTAATAATGCATCGGTCGCGTCGGCACCGAGGATTTCTAAGCCATCGCTTACGTTGGTCAACAAGTTACGATGCGACAAGGGAACGGTCTTAGGCAACGACTCTGACCCCGAAGTGAACAGATACACAGCCGGCTCATCGGGTGATTGTTGCGGCAAATTTCGCAAGAATGAACCAGGAAACAAATGAGTGGCTGCCAGCGTCCACAACCCTTCGCCCTTACCGATTTGCGAGCGGAGATCTTCAAGATAAACGTACTGAGTTCCCGCGACCTCGATTCCGAGTCGATCGATCATTTTTCGAGAGGTCACGATATGCTTGACGTCGGTGACCTTGGCTCCGTGAGCCAGATGTGCGGGACCCGTAGTCCAGTTCATCATGACGGGAACTTTGCCTGCCAAATGCGCGGCGAAGAACACGATATCTGCTGCGATGGACGCCGGTAACATTACACCAATATGTTGCTGTGGTAACTCCTTGAATCGCTTAGACATCAGCGTGGAACCGACCAACATCCGACGATACTTGAGGACACCAGAAAGTCCGTCGGCAGCCGCCACATTGTCCAGCTCTGCTAAAGCTCGACGCACAAACGCGGCTGCAATCGTTTCCGCTAAGATCTGCGGTGGCTGTTTATTAGTCTCGGTTGCGATCCACGCGTCGGGAGCTTTGGCGGGCGCGGTTGGCCCCTGCTGAAGTTTTCCGTCAGCCAGCGCCCACAACTGCCCCAACGTTGAGGCCACCGCGCTTGAGCGAAAGCCGAACTGTTGCTCAATGCGCAGTGCCAGGTCCATGCGATCCAAGCTATCCAGCCCTATGGACTCGAGTGTCGTCGCCGCCTGCAGTTCCTCATCACACAAATGTCGATCGAGATGAGACTGAATCAGCTCGTTCACTAATCGGACAGTCTTTGGATTCAATGAGGCGACGTCAACTTGTTGGCCAATTCCTCCCGCTTGGAATTTTCCGGAATCAGGGCCCCACCAGTGGTGATAACGTACGAATATCGGTTCTTGGTCGCCGTCGGCGTTGTACCAGTTTTCAAGAAAAGCATTCAAATTGTCTCGCGACGCTGTGGGTAATTGTGCACGTGAAATAACTTCTACATGCATCGAAACGCGGCGCCGTGGCAAGAAAAATATTAGGCTTGCCAGCAACCAACCGATTGCCGAACGGGCTCGCCTCGCCAAATTCGGCAAGCCTCCCGTTTCGGCGCAACTGAACATGCTTCCCCAAACTCCCCTGGTGCGCACCAGAACAACGTTTGCGTTCGGGCACCGCGCCAAGATTTCTTGTGTCGCCCGGGCCGCACCGATGACTTCGCGATTGCCTCTTTGCAGTCTGCCGGAAGGATAGATGAGGAAACAATCACCTCGTTCGAGCCGCGCGACCACGGAGTCGATCATCTCCAGTGTTTTGGTTTGTGCATCACGACTTTGTGCCGACAAATCTGGTACTTCAAATGCATCGACCAGGCTCATCAACGGGCGCAATAACCAGATGCGATAGGTGCCTGAAAAGACCAGCGGACGCAAGGGCCTTGCGAGCCTCAAATGGCTAAGCACCAACGCAGGATCGACGTATGCGGGATGGTTTGGCAGTACCAACGTTGGCCCACGAAGAGTTTTTAATGCTTCGCCGCCATCAATTGTTACTTTGTAGCGTAATCGCAACAACCAACACGCGCACGACCAGAAAAGACGATTCAGCCAGTTCTTCACGCGATTGCCCTACTTAAGTGAACAAGCTCAGATAACGCCCCGGGGAGTATCTTACAATATTCCAGGCGAACATACTCGATTCCAGGCGAACATACTCGGTAACATCCCTCCGCCGAGAAAGTTGCTCAAATCGTCAACGAGGGCAAAACGGACGTAGCCCGATATCACCTGTAACAGTCACTGCGACAATCAGGGTTTAGCAACAAGTACCGGCCATGATACGTTGCTCGATTTCCTTGACGACATCGTCAATTTTGACTCGCGTTTGCTGTAGCGTATCGCGATCGCGAATGGTGACGGAGTTATCTTGCAAGGACTGACCATCGACGGTGATGCAATAGGGTGTGCCCGCTTCATCTTGGCGGCGGTAACGGCGTCCCACTGCTCCCTTTTCGTCATAAAACACGTTGAATTTTTGCTTGAGAGCACCATATATTTCTTTGGCGACTTCGGGCATGCCGTCTTTTTTGACCAGCGGAAATACAGCCGCTTTAATGGGAGCCAAGCGAGGATTCAGTCGGAGGACAACCCTGGATTGCAGTTTGCCACTGTCGTCAGGAGCTTCATCCTCATCGTAAGCCTGGCAGAGGAACGCCAAAGTTGCTCGATCAGCACCCGCAGAGGGTTCGATTACGTGTGGCGTGAAGCGTTCATTGGTCATTTCATCGCGATAGGTCAGGTCCTTGCCGCTACCTCGCCACTTAGGTTGTCCGTTTTCGTCTACCTCCAACTCTAACGGGCGCTTACGCGGATCGAGTTTTCCTTCCATATGACTGCGCAAATCGAAATCACCGCGATGGGCGATACCTTCCAATTCTCCGTACTCACCTTCCGACAGGAAAGGAAACGCGTACTCAATATCCGCAGTGCCACATGAATAGTGGCTCAATTCATCCTCAGCATGTTCGCGCAACCGCAACCGCTCGCCGGCCAATCCAAGTTGCGTGTACCATTTCAGCCTGCGCTGGCGCCAATATTCGTACCACTGGCGCGATTGTTGCGGATGACAAAAGAACTCGATCTCCATTTGCTCGAATTCACGTGAGCGGAACGTAAAATTTCGCGGCGTAATTTCGTTGCGAAAACTTTTGCCAACCTGAGCGACTCCGAACGGGATGCCCACGCGAGTACTATCGAGAATGTTCTTGAAATTCACGAAGATCCCCTGTGCAGTTTCGGGTCGCAGGAAGGCCGCCCCCTCTTCTCCACTTAGCGCGCCCACGTACGTCTTGAACATTAGGTTGAACTCGCGGGGGTCGGTCAACGTCCCCAGTTCATTGGCTTCTGGTGCAAGAACTTGACCCAAGTCCTCGACGGTCGACAAGGAGACAAATTTTGCCTCCCAGCTCAATTGGTCCACATCCTTACCACGCAAATTGAAAAACTTGAGGGCTCGACGTTGGACATCTTCCTCTTCAGAGTCCGCTTCGGACAAAGTCGTCACGAAGATCCGTTTCCCTTTGGCTGAGACCCATCGTCCACGAAGTTGGTCGTGACGGTACCGTCGCTTGGAGACTTTGCAATCGACCATAAAATCGTGGAATAGATCGTAGTGTCCTGAACATTTCCAGATTTGGGGATGCATGATTATGGTCGAGTCCAAGCCGACCATTTCGAATGCCGACGGCGCTCCTGCGGGCACAGCCAGTTCGTTGTGCCGGGTTACCATGTCTTGCCACCAAGCCTCTTTGACGTTTCGCTTTAACTCCACTCCCAGTGGACCATAATCCCAAAAGCCATTCAGGCCACCATATATTTCGCT
>CAZVBC010000088.1:0-21059 GCA_964625155.1 uncultured Pirellulaceae bacterium | reverse complement strand
AAGCGGTCACCCAAAGTCAGTGAAGTGGTAGTTTAAAACTCTCTAGTTTACAAGAATGCCATAACTCTGGTCAGGCATCGACGCTGGCAGACCGTCGAAATTCTCAACCAATGTACCGGTGGTTCCTGCAGAAAGTGCCAGCCGGGATAATAGGCCCAACGTGGCCCGTCGAAATGTGTGGCCAGCATTTGATTTAGAGTGACAAACTTTCGTAAGCAGCAGCTATCATTTGGCAAGATTGCTCAACTTCCTGCTCGCTGGTTTGCCATCCTAGGCTGATTCGGTAGGTACTGGCGATTCGGTCGGGAGTCAAGCCGATCGCCGAATAGGCTGAGCATGGTGAACCATTGCCACTGGCGAACATGGGAGAGAGCATCGGCCCAAAACAGATTTCTGGAATCTGCTGCTGCAGATCGACTGAGCGAGTATTGGGAAGTTCGAAGCTCAATGAATTGGGTAACCTCGCGGCGCGCATGCCGTGAACGGGAATGGCCATTCCCAATAGATGTTCGAGTTGGGCGTGAAAACGATCTCGTAACTCCGCGAGCCGATCGGCTGCGGATTCCATCCCCTGCATCACAAGTTTTGCGGCTTGCCCCAGGGCGACAATGTGCGCGACGTTCTGAGTGCCAGGTCGCAGCCCACCTTCATTACCGTCGCCGCACAAGATCGGTTCGAGAGACACACCCAAACGGACGTACAAGGCACCGATACCCTTGGGTGCGTAGAATTTGTGACCGCTGAGGCTGAGCAAGTCGACTCCTAACTCATCGACGTTACATTGGATCTTGCCCACGCTTTGAGCGGCATCGGAGTGAAACAGCAGGTCGCGGTCCTCGCACAGTTCTGCAATTCGCGCTAGGGGTTGGATCGTACCGAGATGGTGGTTCGCGTGAATTACATTCACCAAACGCGTATTCTCGCGCATCAATCGTTCAACTTGATCAGCGATCACAACTCCCTGATTATCGCATTCCGCAATGCTGATCTCCCAACCTTGCTGTTCGAGCTGCTCAACGCACCGTTGAGTTGCCGCATGCTCGAGAGCTGTGGTTATCAGATGGGGATTCAAATCAGGCTCGGTCAAGGCGATGGACCGAGCGGACCCCAACAGCGCCAGGTTAATACTCTCCGTTCCGCCCGACGTGAAGACTATTTCTGCAGGATGACAACCGAGGAGAGTTGCCAGATTCGAACGCGCGTCTTCGATGGCTTCCTGCGATGCGCGCCCCTGCCAATGCGAACTGGACGGATGCCCATAAAATTCACTGAGAAACGGCAGAATGCTATCACGCACACTGCTTGCCACTGGCGTCGTCGAGTTGTAATCGAGATAAATCGAACGCATATGCCAGTCCAAGGGAAACGAATAAACTGCGCCCCTGTCGTGTTTGATGAAGAGGGGGCGGGAGCCAAGTTGACAAAAAAACATCTACTCCATTCAAATTAGTCCAGGCTTGAGTTTTGCGTCTGGGTGGCCCACTGCGGAGACAATTCACCGATTGCGAGTCGAGCGTATGGAATGTAGCGGTTGTATGAGTTACAAAAGAGCTGCTTATCTAAGAAGTTTGAGTAAACTGCCGCTTGGCTAAAAGGCCTTCTTCCAGCCACAATCGGACAACCAGTCATCTCTCCAACAAAACCTACGAATAATAAACCGGTGGGACAATGAACTACGCGATGTTTCGAACGATAGCGTCAACGCGGTTTTGGTTTCCATTGATGGTCGTCTTAGTTGGGTTAGTGACCACGCGCGACGTAAGCGGCCAAAATAGTCAGTCGGATTTGGCACAGCCGTTGGTGGCAAACGTTGAACGAGTCTTGGAGACGCTGGACTATTTGGGTTGGCCCTTGCCACCCGATAGTCTGCGAGAAGTAAGGTCAGCGATGGCAAGTGCTGACGTTCTGGCGATCCAAGCCGCGTTGGATCGCCACGTTTTACTGAATATTGGTATCAATCCCGAGCAACGAGTAAAGGTCTCGCGCGGATCGGCGCGAGCGGATATACAGCAAGGAGGTTTTACTCCGTGTTTGGTTAAAGTCGCCAATGATGCAACAGTGACTCAGAAGTTGAGGGCGTCAAGTCCGCAAGCTGGACCGGTCTTCGGTGGTGCGTCCGACGGAAGTTTGCAGCGACAGCAACAAACGGAACTTGGCCAAAACCAATTGACGGCGATTGGGCCAGATCGCTTTTTGCATGTCGAGATATTCAACCTGCCACCAATGGCCGAATCGCTCAGCGGACTGGCGGTTGAGTATTGTATCCTCTTGGTGTCCAGCTCTCGTCCTGGCAAACTCGAAGGCACCATTGCATTCGACGTCGGCCAGGGCACTCAAGACATTGGCTTCCGCGCCGAGACTTCGGTCCTGTTCGACATCAAACCAGCTCAGCGGGTAAAACTAAACATCCGCGATATCGATGGATCGCCGACAGTTGCCAGGTTGATTTTTCGAGACGCTCAAGGGCGAGTGTATCCGCAACAAGCCAAGCGATTAGCGCCAGACTTCTTTTTTCAATCCCAAATCTATCGGCGCAGCGGAGATGTGATTCAATTGCCGCCAGGCAAATACTCGTTGATGTCCTGCCGAGGTCCCGAGTACCGCACTATTGAGCAAGCAGTCGTTGTGTCGGCAGAACAATCCACAGAGGTGTTGGTTCAGCTTGAGCGTTGGATCGATCCGATGAAGTTTGGATTCTATTCTGGTGATCATCACATTCACGGGGCCGGCTGCGCACATTACACACTGCCCACCGAAGGCGTGCGCCCCGAGGATATGTTTTTGCAGATCAAAGGCGAAGGGCTCAACGTAGGTTGCGTGCTGACTTGGGGACCGTGTTACGACTTTCAGCGACAGTATTTTTCGCCTCGGGCTGCTGACATCAGTGAACCGTTTACAGTCATGAAATACGACTTGGAGATCAGTGGCTTCGGCTCGGCAGCTATGGGACATGTCTGTTTGTTGCGGCTCAAGGATCAAACGTATCCTGGGTCGGAAGGAACCAAGGTTAAAGGTTGGCCGACCTGGACGATACCAGCCTTGCGGTGGGCCAAGGAACAAGGGGGCGTCACCGGATATCCGCACTCCGATATGCGCACTACTCCCGAAGAAACAGCTCGATGGATCATTCAACAGGCTGACCGGAATCAAGATGCTTTATTAAATGGAGACGAAGCAGAAAAAGTGCTTTTGCCAGCACCTATGGCGACTATGGACCTCGATGAAGATCGAAAACTCAGCCTGCGTGAACTGACTTTGGCCTGCGATCGATTGGCTGATACGCTGCCCAATTATGTGCTGCCGTCGATGGCTGGCGGTGGTGCGATGGAAATATTCGTTAGCGTGCCGGAAGAAGTTTGCGATTTTAATAGCTCGATGGACACTGGCCGTATCGGTGAGTGGAACGTCTGGTATCACTTGTTGAATTGTGGCTTTCCCCTAAAGACCAGTGGCGAAACGGACTTTCCTTGTATGAGCAGCACGCGCGTTGGTCAAGGTCGCACATACGTTCGACTGGGGCAAGTCGAACAAGTGAATTTTCATGATTGGTGCGAGGGAATCAAGCAGGGAAAGTCTTACGTTTCCGACGGCTTTGCGCACGCTTTGGAATTCTCGGTCGACGGACAACGGGCAGGTGAGGACGCAGTCAAGTTGACACAACCAGGGATGGTTACCGTTAAAGCCAAAGTCGCATTTTCCCCGCAAACCCCCGCTGCTGTCTCGCACGGAACGCTTCCGACCGATGTACAAAGACGTGAAATCGGTGATACCCGAGTTTTGCATGCACCGCGCACACAAGCGATTGTTACGGGTGGCGAGCGAACTGTGGAGATCATTCGCAATGGCATAGTTGTGGCGAAAAAGATGGTTCCTGCGGACGGACAGATTCACGACATCGAATTCCAAGTGGCTGTTGAACACAGCAGTTGGCTAGCACTGCGTCATTTTCCACAGTTGCATACCAATCCAGTTGATGTCTTAGTCGGCGACAAACCCATTCGAGCTTCGCGGCGCAGTGCCGAGTACTGCCGGACAGCAGTGGATCTGTTATGGCACAATCGTCAGCGTTTTATCGCTCAAGCGGAACGCGTGGAGGCACGTGCGGCGTATGATCGAGCCATCGCGGTGTACGAACGACGCGCCGTGGAGGCGGTCGCCGAATGACCGCAAGCCGGCTAATTAATTGGCCAGCGCCACTTTGCGCGCCAATTCCTGGAGTTATGTTATCGCTTAACTTCATTTAACTGCGTGGGCATCGTTTTGCGTTAGCGCGCATCACTTGCTAAACCAGCGTGCTTGAGCCTGATGAAGAGGGAGCAGTGGATGGTACTGGCTAATGCTGTATTGGGTGATTGTTAGCACGCGAGAAAGCTGGCACTTGCGGCCCGATGAGCACGCGGTTAAACGATTTTGCAGCAACGATTTCGTTCTTCCAGCAAGCGAAAGTGGCGTTGTCCCATTTACCACTCGCTGTCATGTTTCCGCAAGTGGAAGAGCGTTGTATCCAGAGGATTTCCGCGAGGCGTTTTCCTCGCTGGGACTTATCTACGGTTTTGATCATTTTTTCTGTGAGTGAGAAATTGGCATGTGGCGGATTTGGTTGCTGTTACTTGTGTGCTATCCATTGCTTTTCACGAACCTGGGAATCTCATGGGGGCAAGATCGCCTCACGTTGAGAATACTTAGTTACAACATTCACCACTGCGAAGGGGTCGATGGCAAGTTGGATGTGGCTCGTATTGCCAAGATCATCCAGCAAGTAGAGCCCGATATCGTGGCGTTGCAAGAAGTTGATCGCCATACACGGCGCAGCCAGGGAATTGACCAGCCCGCCGAGTTGGCTCGAATGCTCGCCATGCAGTATGTATTTGAGAAGAACATTGATCATGAGGGTGGGCAATATGGCAATGCGATCTTGAGCCGACTGCCGATTCTGAAACAGCAGAATCATCGGTTGCCTTCTGTCGGAGGAAGTGAACAGCGAGGCGTACTGGATGTCGAATTGAACACGCCAATGGGAATTGTGCGATTGTTGGCAACTCATCTCGATCACCGGCAAGATGATCGTGAACGTATCGAGTCCATGCGCACGATTAACCGACTTGCGAATGAGCAACCAGAATTGCCGACGATTTTGGCTGGCGATCTTAACGCTGTGCCAGAAAGCAATGTCTTGAAGCTGGCTAACGAACAATGGTCGATCACCAATTCATCACCATTGTTTACGATTCCAGTGAAAACTCCGACGCGGCAGATTGACTATGTGCTGACGTTTCCTGCCGGACGTTGGGAAACGAAACAGACTCGCGTCCTAGATGAACCCGTTGCATCGGATCATCGCCCAATCATGGCTGTTGTCGATCTAAAACGGCGTGCATTTTCGGCTAATCACACTCTTTGGAATGGATTTGAGCGGTTTGATTTTGAAGTGGCTGGTAAACCTCTGATGGTAATTCGCCCCAAGCTGCCGGCGGTGGGCAACCCTTGGATTTGGCACGGCGAGTTTTTTGGACACAAACCTGCACCGGACATCGCTTTGTTACATAAAGGGTTCCATATCGTCTATGCCAGCATACCCAATATGCTCGGTCGACCGGAGGCAGTGCAGCATTGGAACAAAGTGTACAAGCATCTCACCCAGTACCACGGGTTAGCACCAAAAGCCGGTTTGGTTGGGCTCAGCCGCGGCGGGTTGTATTGCTACAACTGGGCGATTGCCAATCCGGACAAAGTAGCCTGTATCTACGGCGATGCTCCCGTTTGTGACTTTCGTAGTTGGCCAGGTGGCAAGGGAACGGGCCCAGGAAACGCGCAGAATTGGCAATTCGTACTTAGACTATGGAATTTCAAGAACGACACTGAGGCGCTCGCATATTCTGGTAATCCCGTCGATAATCTGCAACCACTGGCGCTGGCGGGAATACCGCTGCTGCACGTGTTTGGAGATGCCGACGAAGTTGTACCTTGGGAAGAAAACACGGGGTTGATTGCGGATCGCTTTCCAAAGCTTGGTGGGAATATCACACTGATTCGCAAACCAGGCGTAAAACATCATCCTCATGGATTGGACGATCCCACACCCATCGTCGATTTCTTGAGCAAACACAGTTCAGTGCCCGTCTCCATGTCCAAGACGTTGCAATGGCCATCGTCACGTCAGCGGAACTTGGATGGCGCGATAGTTCACACGCTCGACACCCCCTTTCAATCTGCGCCGACAGAAATTCGTGTGCTGTTACCCGATAGCGTATCCGATGAACGTCGACTGCCAGTGCTGTTCGTCTTGCCCGTTGAGGCTGGACTCGGCACGCGCTGGGGCGATGGGTTGAGCGAAATCAAGCGATTGGACTTGCACAATAAATTCGGAGTGATCTGTGTGGCACCGACATTTTCGCAACTTCCTTGGTATGCCGATCATCCAACATCGCCGGATATTCGCCAAGAAGGCTATGTAGTTGAAGCTGTCCTGCCACTTTTGCGTTGGTACTACCCCGAAGCCAGGCACGACCGCGATGGTCGATTGTTGGTCGGATTCAGCAAGTCAGGCTGGGGCGCTTGGTCGTTGTTACTGCGACACCCCAATCTATTTGGTCGGGCCGCAGCGTGGGACGCACCCTTGGCGATGTCGGAACCAGGCCAGTTCGGGTCGGGCCCCATTTTTGGCTCAGCAGAAAACTTTCGTCACTATCACATCCATCAGCTTCTGCGCGACCAGCAAGAGTTGTTATCTGAACCTAGCGGCGAGAATAAAAACAACATTCGCTTGATCCACGCGGGGTACGGCAATTTCGGCAAACAACACGATGCAACTGAGGAACTGCTCAACGACCTGAAGATCCCGCATGTATTTCACCAAGGGCCCCATCGCCCTCATGCGTGGACAAGCGGCTGGTTACCCGAGATGGTTTCAGCTTTGGTTGATGCGGACATCAAGTAACGCGCTCTCCGACTATTGATTACGCTAGAATTTCCAACGTAGTTCAGCGCGGCCCCCTGCGATATCGTCGGAATCTTGAAGAAACCCATACATGCCGTCCAAGCGAATTAGCCATGCGTTATTCAGTGGTTTTTGGTAGCGCAGGCCCGTTGCATATTGGTCGCCAGGTGCTGTGCGTTCAATGCCGTTGCCATAGGCTCCAAGGGCTGCGACTTCGGCCACCAATTGGTGACCAAAACTGGCCCCCATAATATTCAGCCCCATCGCGACACCGTAGGTGTTAAATCCAGTAGCGTCCAGTGTGGGATACCCGGTCAATCCGTCGGATTCAAAATTGATTCCGGTATTGCGGAGAATTCCACCCGACCCTGCCGCTCGGGCGGCGCTCTGCGGTTTGCCGGAACCGTAGAAGAAGTTTACGTAAGGTACAAAAGTATTCGGAACGGCAGTGACCAGCGAATTCTCAAGCAACAACAGTACGCCGTCTGCGGTCCGTTGATCGGTTGGTCCATTTTGTCCGAAATTTGAAATCAGACGGATCGAGTTCGAGATGCGGGCAAAATAACGTCGCGTAAACGCCAGTGAAGCGTTGTGATAACTACGACCACGTCGGTCGTCATCATTAAGGAAAGCATAATCGGCTTCGATATATCCGCCGTAAGCCTCGATAAACCACGCAGTACCGTAGATCTGTGCAGCGCTATTGTTACCGGCAAAGGCATCCGAAGTAATCTGGTCAAAGCCCATGAAAAATGTTGCGTCGAAATTTGACCAATCGAGGAACGTACTGTGGCGAGCAGGAATCGCCCAAGCAGCTCCTACGATGGCGTCCTCCATCCAGATGCCGTTCTGATAGAGAAGCGGAATTAACCCGAGAGTGAAGGGCAAGTCGAACCAAGAATCGACTCCGGCCATACCGCCAGCAATAGCACCTACATCTCCTTCAAAAAATAGCGTATCCGGTTTGAAATCCATTTCCGATTCAAATCGGACATCGTCGGAGAAATCTAGTCTCGAGAACTGGCCGTTGTTGTCTAAAGGTCCCACAAAGGCATGGATTCGCTCGGTCGCGGTCAGCTTTAAATCCAATTCTAGGTTCAGCCGTTTAGCTACACTGCGTGCATCGCCCGCTTGATTACGGTTGATACCGACTCCTGTGCGCATGTCTCCATAGACCAGGAAATGTGGCATAAACAAATTGGTTTTGCCGAAGATCTCGGAGGATGGTGCATAAGTCCCTCCTGTATAAAACGGACGCCAAAATTCGATCCAGGGCCGTTGCGTGGGAACAGCGAACTTACCGCGATAGACCATGGCTTCTTTGACCGGATCGTATGGGCAAACCGACATCGGTGAAGGCAAGAAGTCCGCATACGACGGCTGGACCAATCGTCCCATCGGATCCATACAAGGTTGGTTGCGAGGTATAAACGGATTGATATCTGACGGGGCAGTTGCACCGGTTGCTGTCGCGGCTAAATTGCCAGCAGGATTCAAGTCCGCTCCGGTTGCTGTTGGTGCCAGCATTTGCTGAGCCGGAGTAAAGGCCGGCATGTTCGGATAGGACATCGTAGGAATCGCGATTTCTGCTGCGTTTGTGGCTTGTGAGCCTGAATGGGAAAATACATCAGATGGGGGCGATATAGACGATCCTTTAGGTGAAGCCGCAGCGGCGGGTAGACCAGGCACAGCCAAGTCCGCAATCTCGCTGGCTGGCTGCTTGTCGCCGGCAAACGAGAAATTTGTCTGATCTGCGATTGGAGGCAACAACCTGATTTGCGACAAATTTGTATTCGGCGAAGGAATCTCGATCACTAACGGTTCGGCAGCTAAGGCTGGGCTGATTTGCAGGGAAGTTGTTCTATTTGTTGAAGTGATTGGTTGCGATTTTTCTTGTTGCGCCGCTTCAGCACTCGGATAGGGAATTGGCTTAGATAAAGTTACACTTTGTCCCCAGAGCGGTACACTTTCGTGACCGACCACGTACAAGATTCCTAACAGAAGTGCGATCGAATAGCGGGACATGTTTAGCAATTCGCTTTTTCCGTATCAGCCAGTTGGGTTTACATTTAATTTAGGCGTGGCGAGGGCGTAATAGGACTTTCTTGGAGTTCGTTAATGGACTTCGAATTCAGCGCTGTGTGGAATCAGATCCAATGTTTGTTCGAGCATCCGTCTTTCCATATCCGGAGTGGCGTTGCAAAATCGCATAAAATAAATTGGCTCCATGCGACTGCGCATGCGCACACTTAATCGATACGTGCCGGGTGTTTTGAGTAGCTCGCCCGGAACATGGTACTTGGCCATACGCGTGCCCAACGGAGGAAGCGAATGCGCTTCCATGCGAATGAACGGAGGGTGGTTGAGTACCGAAACTGGAACTCCACCAGGGCGCAGGAACGGAAGTTGGTCAAAATCAACGTTTACAGGCAGGTACATTTCCCGGTCTGTTCCTTTGACGCCAGTGATTAAGAATTTAGTTTGCAAATTAAACAATTGCCGATCTGGGCGTACGATTCCTTTGGTGACCTGTAACGAGTGCAAATCGGCCAAGTCGCCGTTGCCGTCAAGGTACCCGGATTCCCAAACCCAACGTCCATCAGGACCGGTCAAGACCACGTTCAACCAGAGTTGTGGTTGCGCGCCGAGCGAGCCACTGGGTAGGTTATGCCCCTCGCTGATATTGCTCACATCAAAATGAAATTGCAAATCGCGACACGCTTTAGGAGTGGCATTAAAGAACGGGCCATCGATGTGCAGCGCATTGCTCATTACCGCCGTGGCCGTCAAACGCTTGCGCTCGAGCCCCTTGAGATTGTCGTCGACAACTTTTCTTGCATCGCGACGTTCGTCTGCTGATGTCCAAGCCGGTGGAAAGGAACATTGAATTTGGCCCGTCGCCAGTTGCTTTTCGAACTCGGGCGTTCCCCAACCGGCTCGCCAATCAAATTCTAACCATTGCTCCAGATTCCAGCGCAGCGATTTCTCGTTGTGCGGGAAAATGCCTGGGTGGGCGATCGGCATGCCAGGACCATAGAAAATGTGGTTGGAATGCTTGCGATTGTTGTCGATTGTCTTGCCACTCAGTTCAGCGGCTGGGCCATACTCGTATCCGTTCGCTTTGCCAGGAATGGCTCCCATATGGCAGTTTTGGCAAGTAATACCTTTTTGAAACGCTGGACTGGCGCGATACTGGGCATACACTACTTCCAGAGCTATGCCGGGATGAACCGCAACTTGGTGACAACCCGCGCAGAAGCCACTTTCTGAGATCTGTTCGAACTTTATTCCCGCTTGGTGAATTTCAAACCCAGGTCGTTTGTCGTTTGCATCTAGTTTGACTTTAAAATTCTGCGCATCAGCCACAACCCGCGCGACCCCATCACCACCAATGTTTCCATACACTGGTTGGAATTGGTCTCCCGGTTCGATGCGTCGCTCGCCATTGACGCGTCCATATTGTTCGCGCACTCGATGGCAGGCGACACAGGTAATGCCTTCGCGTATCACGTTCACCGTGTCGAGTACCGAAGCTTCGCGCGGGTGGCACATTTGCATGGCGACAGGTGCATGACAACGCATACAAAATGTCCCGACAGTGCCCGACGAAAGTTGCGAAATCGCTTGCTCAAACTTATGAAACATCGGTGAGACGGCTGCGTAAGCATGAGCGCTGATGCGCCATTCGTCATAGATCTTTTGATGGCATTTGGCACATTTAGTTGCTGAAGGGTAGAGCGAATTGGCAAAGACTTCAGCGTGTGGATCTTCCCCTGGTTTGACCGCCCCCTGCGATGTTCCATCGCTGCCATGTCCGGCTCCAGGTATGGCCCCTGCAGTGTCGGCACCAAGATTACTCTTCGCCGCTGGTCCCATTGATTCCAGTTCCGCCAACGGGTCTTTACCCCCGCTGGGGTCTGCCAAATTCTCATCAGCGGCTCGCACATTTGAAATCAACTGCCCAGGAATCGCATTCGATGCAGGCGCATGTAATGGAGCCCACGGTGTGGTTGGCAGCCTGATCGCGCCGGCTGGCGGCGCGTTTGAGCCTGAAAGTGGTGTCAATTGTCGAGCGCCAGGCGAAAGCATCCAAGCCGGAAGAGCACTCGGTTGCTTATGGACCGATGTATTCGCTTGCGGTTGAAGTGAAGATACGGGAACTTGCCCAAGCCCTTGCGGAATCGCTATCGACAAGCTCACCACGCCAACGGTTGTTGCTTGAACACTTCTCCATAACCACCCGGCGTACAGGATGAACAAATTTCTGCGCGTATTGGTCATGAGTAACCTTACAGGCAATGAACTGGCTCGCTTGGTATGAACGCCAGAAGTTCGAATCAAATGCTGGCATGAGCATCCATAGAATGTCTCCGCCAGGTCAGTACAACCCCTACGCTCGATCGGTTTGCTTTCTCGTGAACATTCACTTCGATCCAAATCGTCATCATCTCTCCACTGAACGGAAAAAGTCTCGCATCTTTGCTAAATATCCTGTTTCGACAGCCCACGCTCACGAGGCTGTTCGTTAAATTTGCTGCAAACTGCCTAGTCTCCGTGTTTGTTAGGTTGAACTAACTGATTTGTGCAGAAACCGGCGGCACTGTGCCACGTCGCAGAGTAGGTTACACAATGGGCCTGTGCTCAGGTGCGAGTGGGCAGAATTGCGAGATTTCGATCGCCAGTTCAACTAAACGCAACTTCCGAGCGTCCGTTGCGATAACCAAAGTGTTGGTGAGTCGAGGTTGAAATCGGTGCCACGTCGGGAATGAACCGGCGGCCATGGGGAGCTGCGATGATGATTGCCTTAGAAAATCGGAAACAAGCGTTTCGCTGCTCGGTTTCCGAAGAGTTGTCCAAAGCTCGCTTGAAAACCGGGATCAGGACGTTGAATGTTCATGTGCGAGATACATCTCGCGAAGGCTATACCATCGTAGCTACGCCAGCGATTGCAAAGCGAATTCCAAACAAACCTATTCTTCTGGAATTCAACGGCGAAACTACTTTGGTCGAGGCCAATGGAACTTATCAGGATGAACCAGGAGTGGTCCGCATCAATTTGGCTCGTCTTGCCGATTGTACCAAGTATTCAGTGCCTTCCAGTTGGTGGTCGATTTTCGTTCCCAAAGTCAGCGTCAACAGCGACCCTACGTTGCCAGTTGGAATGATCATAGCATTCTTGGTTCTCAGTACCTGTTTGCCGGGAACCGGTGACTCTTTAGGTACCGCCCCGAAGGTTCGCTGGATGCTAAGTAACTTGTGGCAGATATTCGACGAGACTATTGTCCGCAACCTGTTCTAGCTGGTACGCTTTACTGCTCAGTAAGCTAACTACCTATTTGAGCATGAAAGGTGACCAACTTGGATCTGAAGAAGTATATTCGCGAAATTCCTGACTTTCCCAAGCCCGGCATATTGTTTCGCGATATCACGCCTTTGTTGGCCAACCCGGCCGCGTTTCAGGAAACGATCGACCGTTTTGCAAATCACTATCGCCATGAACGCATCGATTGTATCGTAGCGGCAGAATCTAGAGGATTCATTTTTGCAGCCCCGCTAGCACTTGCTTTACGCGCGGCCTTTGTCCCTGTGCGTAAACCCGGTAAACTTCCATTTGAAAAACACTCCCACTCGTACGATCTGGAATATGGCAGCGATACACTCGAAATGCATACCGATGCGATCCAGCCCGGCCAACGTGTGTTGGTGATCGATGATTTGCTGGCCACAGGGGGGACCGTTCAAGCGTGCTGTAGCCTTCTGGGCCACTTTTCAGCAGAAATTGTAGGGTGCGCATTTTGTATTCACCTCACTGCACTCGGAGGTGCGGCTCGTTTGCGCCCCCATCGAGTATTCAGTATTCTGGAATACTAACTGCGAACTACGATAACACGCCCAGCTTTATGCGCGATGGTTCCGGTCCAGGTCGGCTGGAGCCGCCTGTCAGCGGAGTCGACAGAATTGTGTTTTGGTTTACAGCATTTTTACGTTAGCACATGAACAACGCAGATTCTGAAGTGCCGGCAACAGAGATGCCTTTCGAAGGCGACGCAACCGTTGCGCGCGAGGGTGGGATGGTCCGAACTACGCCGGATCACCACGAATCATTGGGGTTTCGTCGCTCGTCCGAAAAAGTCAAGAGCTTTCCACAGACGCCAGGTGTCTATCTGATGAAAGATCACAGCGGCGTAGTGATCTATGTAGGAAAAGCCAAGAATCTGCGCAGTCGGGCAAGTAGTTATTTTCTCAAGGGTGCACAGCAGGAGTCGCGAACCGCTAATTGGGTTCATGAAATCTGTGACATCGATTTTCTTGAATGCGAAAGCGAAGTCGATGCGTTGTTAGCTGAAAGTCGATTGATCAAAGATATTCAGCCTCGACATAACCGGGAACAAAAAGACGACAAGACGTTTCCCTATTTAATGATCACTACTCGCGATGATTTTCCTCGTGTAGAAGTCACTCGGGAACCGCGCGACAAAGGTGTCAAACTGTTCGGACCATTTACTAGCGCCGGAGCATTGCGCGGCGCGATTCAAGTTCTCCAGCGAGTCTTTAAATTTCGAACCTGTTCCTTAGACATCCAAGAGAATGATGCGCGTTGGAAGTGGTTTCGACCCTGTCTGTTGGCTTCAATTGGTCAGTGTACTGCTCCTTGCAATCTACGGATTACAAAGGAGGAATATCGCAAAGATATCCGCCGCTTGCAGACATTTCTCGAAGGAGGCAAATCTCGATTATTGGCCGAGATGAGTCAGGAAATGCGGGCTGCCTCACAAGCTTTAGAGTTTGAAAAGGCGGCCAAGTTGCGTGACGAGATCCGTATGCTCGAACGCTTAGACGAACGTGGTGAATTGGAAACTCACGTTCAACCGGAAGTGTTTTTTATTGATCCCAAACGTGGTTTGGCAGGTCTTAAGAAAGTACTTCAGTTACCAGAACGGCCCAGGATTATTGAAGGTGTCGACATTGCGCACTTAGGTGGCAATGAGACAGTGGCCAGCCTTGTTCAGTTCATTGACGGCTTGCCGTTTAAACCTGGATATCGGCGTTACAAGATTCGAGATGTGACGGGCATCGATGATTTTCGAAGCATCCATGAAGTCGTTTCGAGACGCTTTCGACGACTGAGCCAAAATCAAGAAGCGCCCCCCGATATCCTGTTGATCGATGGTGGCAAAGGACAATTGAACGCGGCCTTGGCCGCATTTCGCGATCAACAGCTTACACCTCCTACACTCCTATCATTAGCCAAACGAGAAGAGGAGATCTTCTTGCCAGGTGAATCCGAATCGATCAAACTGAGCCGGCACGCATTTGCCCTACGATTGTTGCAGTATGTGCGCGACGAAGCACACCGCTTTGCTCAACATTATCATCATATTCTGCGCCGCAAATCACAACTGGAATAGCGTTCTGTGCATTGGGAAGAACTGCTCGTCGCGATTCGCAATACGCTGGTTATTGGACTGGGTACGATCCTGTTAGCGGTCCCCCTTGGTACGATGCTTGCGCTATTGATCTTGAGAACAAATGTCTGGGGTGCGCGGTGGGCATGGCTGTTAATCTCTTCTCAATTAATCGTCCCCTTATATGTGTTTGCCGGGGGCTGGAGCGCGGGTTTTGGAACCTTGGGTTGGTGGCCCTTGGCTCCAGCAAATTTGCAGGCACTGGATATATATTCGCTCTTTGCCGTAGGGTTTATTCACACGGCAGCAGCCATTCCTTGGGTATGCCTCATACTATCGCTGGGATTAGTTTGGTCCCCACGCAATCTCGAAGATTTGGCGCTGATCGAAAGCGGGTGGTACACGGCGCTCAAGCGCGTAACGTTGCCAAGTCTCACGCCCTGGCTGGCTTTAGCAGCGGTATGGGCTTGTACGCCGGTCTTGACCGAAATGGTCGTCACCAATCTTTATCAAGTACGCACGCTCCCAGAGCAAGTTTATCTCGACATCAGCCTGAACGGTACCAGCTCCTGGACCTACGCTGCCGGTCTGGTTGGATGCGCTCTACCGCTAACTGTTTGTTTGCTTCTCATCCGGCGACGCTTGTCAGTATGGCCTGCTGCGTTGCCTAACTCGCCTCATCGATTTGATGTTCAATCCACGCACCACATAATCGGCGCCAAGATCCCAGTAACCTTGGTTGTGTGGTCAACCGTCTTGGCCTTAGTTGCTTTGCCCATGATTAACTTGATTTACAAAGCTGGTTGGGAAGTTGTGCCCGACGAATTTCATGGAGCAACTCACTTGTGGACTCTGCGTCGATTGTGGATGACTCTGTATGAAACTTTAACTGGCTTTACTATCGAAGCGTATTGGACAGCAGCCTTAGCCATTGGAGCTGCTACGGTTTCGATGTTAGGTGCATTATTGCTGGTCGGTGCAGGTCGGTTGCATGGTTTGTCATGGGGAATTCACGGATTGTGCATAATCATGATTTCAGTTCCGGGACCTTTGGCTGGTCAGTGGGTGGCTTGGTTGTTCAATGCAACCAGCTCCACAGTTTTGTCGTGGCTGTATGAGCGTACACTTCTTGCTCCCATGTTGGCTCAGCAGTTTCGATTATTGCCCATAGCCTACATTTTGTCGTGCACGATCCTGTCGGGTATTGATCGCCGGACTTGGGAGCTGGCCAAAATCGACTCACTGGCCCCCATGTCGATTTTGCGCAATATTATTGTTCCGCAAACTGGTGGAGCATGGATTGCTGCGTGGGTTTTGTTGGCCGCGTTCAGCGCCGGAGAATTGAGTACCAATCTCTTGCTGCTTCCCCCGGGTGTGACCACGATTGCTCAAAGATTGTTTGAACTCTTGCACTTTGGAATGCGGTATCAAGATTCAGGGCTGTGTTTGATACTACTCAGTGTGGGTTGGTTGGTCGCATTGATTGCTTGGAAAACGCGGAACGGCTTCCACTGATCATTATCTGTTCTTTTTAACAAAGCGATCAACTGACCAGAGCCATCAACGGCGGCCAGTTTAGATGAGTTCAACATTGTATCTGGCAATGTGATTGATTGGCCATGGCCAACTAGTTTAACCATGGGAGGTGACAACTCTTGGGTCTGCCAGCGAATCAATCCTCGAACTGGGTTGATCAAGTTCTTCAAGGCGTCGTCGTAACAGCGAATGTCCTGCAATTGGATGGCATTGCCAACACCAAACGGCCCAACAGATTGCCTCACCAGCCCCGTCATGATGGCACAAGTACCTAAACCACTTGCGATATCACGACCCAGTGAACGAATGTAGGTACCGGTTCCACATTCAATGTTCAATCTTAACCTGGGATAAGCGAATTCCAGTATTTCAATGCGTTCAATACGGACCGGCCGCGGCGGGAGGTCAAATTCAATACCGGCGCGGGCCAGCGAGTAAGCACGCTTGCCACGTACGTGAATCGCAGAATACTGAGGTGGTACCTGAGCCACGTTCCCTATCCAGCGACGGCATTCACTTTCGATCTGCTGGACGGAGATGACCGGCGCATCCTCACAAGGCTGAACATCTCCACATCGGTCAAGTGTATCGCTGGATTTCCCAAATTCAAAATCGGCGACATAGACTTTGTCCAAGTCGTGAAAGTACTCAACTAATCTGGTTGCGTTTCCCAAAGCCAGCAACAGTACACCTGTGGCCATCGGGTCCAATGTGCCAGTGTGTCCAATCTGTGTGCAACCCGTATGCCTTTGCATTTCATCGACAACTCGACGGCTGGTCATGCCTTCAGGTTTATTGATGATGAGCAAACCAAAGAGATTCATGTCATACGACCCTAATATTTTGGAATTCGCTTGCCGCAGGAAAACGCAACATCTCAATTGCCTCAGCGCTGAAACTCAACGAGTCTGGGCACGTAACATCCAGCACGAGTCGTGCGCTTCCATGCCGATGTGCGGGTAATACTCTCGGGCTGCCGGAGCCGCCAAAAGAATCAGATTGGTGTGCCGGCCTGCAGCTTCATGTGTGCGTCGTACCAGTTCCTTACCAATCCCCTGACGCTGGAAATCGCGATCGACAGCAAGATCTGAGAGATATGTACAGTAACTGAAGTCGGAAATGGACCGAGCCACTCCCACTAACAAGTTTGCGTGCCTAGCGGTAATCACTAGTGACGCGTGACGTAGCATTGAACACATCCGCTCCTGATTCTCAACCGGTCGTCGTTCTGACAATGTTGACCGACGCAGCACGTCGATAAACTCCTGTACATCAAGCTGAGGTTCGCTGGCAAAACGAATCGCAGTAAGAGAACACATCGCAAATGTCCTAAACCAAGGCTCGAATGCAACAAGACCGCCATCTGCCACCGACAACTGCGCCACCTTACTCGCCCAAAACTCGAACCTCTATACGAGCTATGCTGTTGTCTAGTTGCGTACCCGTCGGGCCGCACACTTCTGCATGGTCATTCAATTCATAAGCGATTTTCGCAGACCGCAACCTTTGGTGGTAGTGGTATACCAGACGAAGTAGAGATGCGGTACAGAATTTCGTTTAGTGGTTTGAATGAGTTCTTCGGCATTTGACAGAAATGCAAACAAGTGCCGGGCGAGACATTGATCGAGAGTGATGCGACCGAATTTCGGGTGCCGCGTCCTGGGGCGCTGAAGGGTGTGGGGCTGCGGATTCACCTCTTCGCGGTCTGGAACTTGCCAACTATTTCAACTCGGTCACTTATTGTTTTGCGGCAGGTAACTGTGAATGATCGCTCAATCGCAGGGCGTTGGCTCGGGAAAACGTCTCTCTTGCACGATCGGGCAGCTTAATTGTACGTTGGTCGACGATCGGTAATTGCAAATTAGTACGTGCATAGAGTTGATATGAATCATCTTGGTAAACAAGTTGCCAGTTCTTTTCGTCGGCGGAATAAGAGTTCTCCTCGATTGTTCCACTTTCAGATCGCGACGCGCCAGTCAACGAAACTAGATTCAACCCACCGCGAAACGATTCAGGCGCCGCGCCGTGCGCCTCGTACAGTCTGGCGACCTTAGCTTCTCGGTGAATCAGAATGCAGTCGCTCGAGTATCGCTCGATAATTTCCTGCCACTGCGCATCTCCATCATAGAATCGTCGGTGTTCGTCGTATACGTGCGGTTGATAAGCAACTTCATAGCGACCATCCAAACTGACCTTTACGTCTGGGAACAGTTCCCAAGATACGTAGGCTCCTACATGAAAGGGAGTCATCACATTGCCGCGAAATTGCTGAGCCTTTAAATACTCCACAGCACCAGTTGGGAAACATACGATCGAGTAATCCCGGTGACCTGAGACGGTCGGTCGCCAAAACTGGTGATAAACGGCAAACCCCAAGTGAGAGATGATCAGTACCTGGCAAACTCGCTTCACAACGGTCGAGCGTTCATCGATAAACGCAATGAGCGACTGACCGAAAGCGGTTTTCGATAACCAGGCTGGCACGTAAACGAGCCACACAACGCCATAGATCGATCCGTGTCGAATATGCTTCAGCGCCATCCAGGCACAAAGAATTGTATTTGCCAAACCTGTATATTCTCGCTTCGGTAGCTGCCTCACAACATAGAGAATCAATCCCAAACACAGCGCAAAGGCGATGAGCGTAGTGATTGGGGCATAGGTATGCCACAGTGGTTGCCACTCAGCAATCGTTGGTCGCGACATGAGAATCGCATGACAAAGGTAGGGGATATAATCACTACCATACGGGTTGATCAGAAGCGCTGGTGGCACGCACAACGCAGCCAAGAACAGGTGCCAGGTACCACGCAATACCGCCAGCATGCTCGGTTCCCTGTGCCATAGGCTCAACACTCGCTCCAAACCATGAACGGCCATCAAGCACAGCCCGACGATAAAACCGGCATGAAGATTTAGCCATACAACGCACATGGCAAGCCACAGTACAATCCATGCTCGGCCTCCATCTCGATCTCGTTCCTGCATCCACAACTGAATGGCGATACAGACCAAAGTAAACAATTGGGCGCGAATCGTAGCAAATCCAACCCAGAAAAATGGAAATACTGCCAGACTAACTACAGCAAACACATAAGGATGTGCCCCTCGCCGACGAGCCGTAAAGTAAATCGTTACCCACAATATTAGGCACAGCAGCGACTTGACGACGGTGATGCCCCAGACGCCCCAACCACTTTCAACAGTGGCCAAATACATTACCATCCCCGTGCCCCACTCATGATGAACCGACGGAGAGACAGTTGAAGAATACGCAAAGATGTCATCAATAGGAAAGAGGCTAGTAGTCCAGAATGACCGAGCCAGTGCCAACTCGTGAAAGAGATCATGCGTCACCTCATGTAGCCGCGTGATATATGCAATGAAACATGCAACAAGAGTTGCAAGCAACCAGCTCGCGAGGCGGACATCTTGAATATGAACAACTGGCTTCATCACGCGACTTTTTGAACGACTGCTTACGTGTTCCATTGGAAAAAAGGTATTCACTGAGTTTGGAACATCTGGCTTGTCTGGGGCCAGACAATTCATTGGAGTGCTTGCGGATTTCGGAAGTGCGACGCTCCTGCTCAGTCTTCATGCGCCGCACAACGTATACAAACAATGGTTCGCGAATTCGTGGCCCGAAAAAGCTCGCCAGGAGCCTCGCTCTCCCGACACAGATTTCATTGATCAAATGGAATTCAAAAATGTTTAGAGCAGTGGCTTCGCCCTCCCCAACCCCCCAAGATCTAATCTGGGCACGGTCCTGCGTTGTAAATTGCAAACGGCACATTCCAAAGCTAGCATCCACGGCTTCAGAAGCTGGAGTGTTTGTACCTCAGTGATGGATCATTGATGCAGTGCATACCGATTGTGCGGAAAAAAACGGTAAAACAACTTAATTGTTCAAGGATTGGCCTAGTCCGAACCGCAGGGCTTTTCTAGACTCGCCGCGAGTGCGGTGGTCGGCATATTGGTAGGCCTGAGAATGAATGTCCGTGACAGGACGCTCTGCGGACTTGTTACAGGTGCTCGATACTATTGAGCTTACTTGCTTGCCGAAGTTGAGGTTGTAAATGGAGGAGCCAACCAGAAACCGCAAATGGTTACGAGAACGAGTGTGGCCGCAAGGACTCGTAACACAACGCGCGATTGGAGTTTCATTTAAACGGGAGAATTACCGTTGCAATTAGCAAGCGGAAATCACCACACCAAATCATAGACTCACTTTCGCCGTTGGCCTAATCGCAGTTTGCCCGTGCAATATCGAGTATGCCATGAGCGGCAGAAGTAAACATGGGCAAAGTTACACCCAGCATTCACACTCACAGCGCGCCACTAAAAACAACCACAGTGTCGCCTTAAGATTGAGGAGTTACAGAGCATGGAAGCTCGCCTGCATCGCCTTGCCTTAGGCACGGTTTTCTTGGCTTGCGCACTGACCGCCAATCCTGTTGACGCACAGATTCCAGGGCGATTCGAAGCTCACAGCCCAAATTTTATTGTGTTTGCACAAACTGCTCAGATGGCGCGAGCAGTATCGGCGGCAGCCGAGAAACAACGTAGCGAACTTGCTATGCACTGGTTGGGGCAAGAACTGCCAGGTTGGTCCATGCGCTGTCCAATCTACGTAACGGACGGCCCTCGCTTGGGAGCTGGCGGCGAAACACGCTTTACTTTGCTATCCGGACAAGTTGGTAATTGGTCTATGCATATTCAAGGCACACCCGAGCGGATCATAGACAGCGTACTGCCTCACGAGCTTACTCACACGATACTAGCCACCTACTTTGCACCGCTCAACAAACACGTACCGCGCTGGGCTGACGAAGGCGCATGTACGACGGTTGAACATGCGTCGGAGAAGAAGAAACACAATGATCATCTTGTTCAATACCTGCGCACCGGGCGCGGTATTTCGTTTAATCGCATGTTTTCTCTTAAGGACTATCCGCGTGACATTCTCCCGTTGTACGCGCAGGGGCACTCTGTTGTTCAGTTTTTGATCGATCAAAGTGGCCCGCGCCAATTTGTTTCGTTTCTAGAAGATGGCATGCGCAGTGAAGATTGGGAGGGAGCAGTTCGACGTACCTATTTGTATGAGACGTTAGGCAATCTGAAGGAACAGTGGAATCAGTGGATTGCGGACGGGCGTCCACAAGTAGTGAATTACTCAC
>CAZVBC010000087.1:0-21230 GCA_964625155.1 uncultured Pirellulaceae bacterium | reverse complement strand
GGGCAACCCATTACTACATACACTTCGCACTTTCACGGGCCGCGAGTTGGCGGACAACTGCATATAGTTTTAGTCGATAATGGACGCAGTTCAGTTCGCGCGCATCACGCGTTTCAAGAAGCGCTGCACTGTATTAGGTGTGGTGCCTGCATGAATACCTGTCCAGTTTACCGACGAAGTGGAGGACACAGTTATTCCAACACGGTTCCCGGACCGATAGGCAGCGTGCTGGCGCCGGCCACCAACGCGCACAAGCACCATACGCTGCCCTATGCATGCACACTTTGCGGATCGTGTACCGATGTTTGTCCTGTTAAGATCCCGCTGCATCACCAGTTATTAGCTTGGCGAGGCGAGCTGGCTGAACGCAAACTGATTCCGTTAGGCAAACGACTGTCGATGAAAATTGCTCGCGTCATCTTAGGCAATACGTGGTTGTATCGCACCGCCGGCTGGTTGGCGCGGATCGGCCTGCGCTGGCTGCCCAAGTCGCTCACCCATAACCGGCTGAACGTATGGGCGCGACAGCGCGATTTGCCGGAAGCGCCCCGTCAGAGTTTTCGAGCCCAGTTCCGTCAAAGAAGAAAAAACAGTTAACTAGGTATCGGCAGTTTTATTGATGATCGCGAGCAACAGCAGCAAAAAGGGAATCCTTGGTAGGTTAGCCAAGCAATCGGTGGCAGATGTCCCATTGCCAAGTGCTCTCGACGGAGCATGGATTGAATATGCGGATCCAGTGGCGCAGTTTGCCGAAATGGTAAAGTTGGTGGGTGGTAGTTGCCAATCGCTGGCTTCGCTGGATGTGCTGCCCGAACAGCTCAATCAATACCCGCAGTGGCGCGAGGCCAAACAAGTCTTTTCGGCGGTTGAGCAAATTCCCAGTACCGCCCAGTTGAATGAATGCATGGACCCTCACGAACTGGAGAAACTGGATTTCGTCGTTTATCCAGCAGCTTTTGGCGTCGCCGAAAACGGTGCAGTTTGGATCACCGATCACAATTTGAAACATCGAGTGGTCTTGTTCATCACGCAGTATTTGGTCTTGATCGTGCGCCGAGATCAAATTGTGAATACTATGCACCAAGCCTATGCTTTGGCGGTTCCTCCTCGTCCTGGTTTCGGACTATTCCTGGCCGGACCCAGTAAAACTGCGGATATTGAACAATCGCTGGTCATTGGTGCCCATGGTTGCCGAGAATTGCAGGTATACATCGTATGACCAGTTCTACACCAATCAAGCTGGTTGAGCCAGTAGATAAATCTGGCAATCGCGTCCAGCAGATGTTCGCACAGATCGCGCCGCGCTACGATTTGATGAATCATGTGCTTTCGCTGGGGATCGACATATCGTGGCGCAAACGTGCGTTGGGCGAACTGAGGCTTGATCGAGACTTGCCAATTCTTGACTGCTGTACAGGCACTGGGGACTTGGCGCTGATGCTGGCTAAACGTGTGGAAGGCCAAAATCGCGTCGTGGGTACCGACTTTTGCCAGCCGATGCTGGAGTTGGCTCGACAGAAACACGCTCGTCAAGGGCCAGCTTGGCCGCTCGAGTTTGTAGAAGCTGACACACAACACTTGCCGTTTGACAATTGCATGTTCCAAGCAGTTACTGTGGCATTTGGGCTACGCAATGTCCAGGACACTGAGGCTGGACTGCGCGAGATGTTGAGGGTTTGTGCGCCGGGTGGACAGATCTTGGTACTAGAATTCTCACAGCCGACACTTCCGGGATTTCGCCAAATCTACAGCGCCTATTTCAAGTACGTCTTGCCCCGAGTGGGCCAAGCGTTTTCCAAAAACAATCATGGGGCTTACGAGTATCTACCGAATAGCGTTCGGCAATTTCCCAGTGGACAAGCACTTGCTGAGTTGATGCACTCGGCGGGAGTTTCCAATGTCCGGGTAATTCCGTTAACCTTTGGCGTTGCATCTATTTACGTGGGAGACCGATGACCCATCCAATCGTCTTGGCGATTACTGGCGCCAGTGGAGCGGTCTATGCCGCACGGCTGCTGAGATTCTTGCTGGCTACTAACCGTGAAGTTCACCTCACGATCAGCGAATCAGGAGCTGCTGTCATTCGTCAAGAGCTGGGAATCGATTTCAAGTTGGACAGCATAGATCTGATCTCGTTGCTGCAATTTCGCTTGCCTGGCGAAGACCGTTCCGATGACAACGAGGGGATTCGAAACGCATCGGCATTATTGCTGGAAGGCGGAAATCTCAAGTACCATCGTTATACAGACTATTTTACGCCAATTGCCAGCGGATCATTTCTCACCGCAGGCATGGTTATTTGTCCCTGCTCCGGCAGTACCCTGGCAGGTGTCGTACATGGTGCCAGCCAGAATCTGATTCAAAGAGCTGCAGAAGTACACTTAAAAGAAAAACGTCGTTTGATTGTGGTTCCGCGCGAAACACCTTTAAGCGTTTTTCAGATTGAAAACATGCAGCGTGCTGCCCAAGCAGGAGCTGTTGTCTTGCCAGCCATGCCGGGCTGGTACCACGGTGTAAACAGTCTCAGCGACCTCGTCGATTTTGTTGTCGCACGCATTCTCGACCACCTGGAAATCGAACACGATCTCATGCGTCGTTGGGGCTGAGTGTCGGGATTCTTACGGTTTGGATATTTTGTGCAATCTAATGTAAAGTTGACTGTGGCCGATCGTCCTTAACCCGTGTTGCATTCGAGCCGTAAATGGCCTACGTTCGAATGCTGGCGGAGTGATGCGGAATCGAATCTGACTTGAAAGCGAGATAGATCATGAACAGTTTAAGCCGTCGAAATTGGATTCAATCGGTAAGCGCGACAGCCTTGAGCGCAGGGGTGGTGGGAGGCATGGAATCGGCCTGGCATCGAGCTCTCGCGGCGGAATCAAGCACTGATTCGCTTCCGATGCAGTTGTATAAAAGCTTGACAGAAGAACAGCGGCAAAAGGTCTGTCTGCCAGCCGACCACGAGCGCAGGAAGCATGTCAGCAACTGGTGGTACATTCACCCAGACCATCGAATTCCAACAACTTTTAATGCTGAACAGCAAGAGTTGATCAAGAAGATTTTCGATTCGCTGCACAGTTCCGAACATCAAGCGGCAGTCGAAGAGCAAGTGCTGCTTGACCAATACGGCGAAACCAAAAACGCTCCGGCAGCGGGTTTCTTCGGAACGCCCGAGAACGCAGATTTCGAATTCATCTTTACTGGACATCATGTTACCAGACGATGTAATGCTCATACCGACCAGGGACGCGGCTTTGGCGGAAATCCGATTTTTTACGGCCACTATCCGCATCCGCTGACCAACATGAGAGAGAATTTCAATGAGGCCAAGGATCATCCTGGTAACCCGTATTGGTACCAAGGCAAATTGTTCAACAAATTTGTCGCGGGTCTCGATGGCCAGCAACAACAATCGGGGCTTGTCGTCCAAGAACCGCGCAGCGAGAATCCCGCCTCAGTAATTAAAAAATCAGCCCCACGACGAGGCTTGAATTGCAGCGAGTTGACAGCCGATCAGAAACAACTGCTCCTCGAAACGATGCGCGGCATGTTGGCAATGTTCCGTCAGGACGACGTTAACGCGACGATGGAGTCGATCGAAAAACGTCAAATCGTGGATAAGCTACAGGTCTCGTGGTATACCGGCAAATTTGATATCGGTTCCGACAAAGTTTGGGATACGTGGCAAATCGAAGGACCAGAATTGGTATGGTACTTTCGTGGATACCCACACATCCATTGTTACTTCCATCTCCAAACATAATTGCCAGCGAGCGTTCCACCGCATCGAGACTGGAGTCCCCCGGCGTCCGCGCGTCGGGGGCTTCGATATTGCTGAGGAGGCGTAGCGGCAAATGAACCACAGATTTCAGCCGACGGGTGCAGGTGAACTGAGAGCCAATTTAGATGACCCAAGGGCTGCGCGGTTGCCGGGACAGAAGTTGATTGGCATCGACATCGTTGGAAAACCGTTCTTCACGTGGATTCCATGCGAGTGGCCTTCGCAATCGATATCCAATATTTGCTAAGTGGCAAATCGACGCTGAACGATGGCCAACCTCTGCTGGGCAAATCGTTTGCGAGCCATTCAGAATTGCCTCGATCCAATTATTGTGGTGGTTGTTCGATGGCAGTACATGTTGGTCATGTTCGTTCAGTGGTTCCTCAAGGATGCTCGCAGGTCGACTGGATATACCTGAGCGACTGACCAGAATCATGCCATCGGTCCCTTCAAAGACACAATCAGCCTTGACGTCTCCTTCAAAGACATTGTGGATCATCTCGATACCATTCTCGTAAACAAAGGCGAGGCCGCTTTGAGCATCTGCGGATGCTGGTGGAATGATACGCGCGGGAGCACTCGTGTCCATCTTCAAGGCCCACTGGGCGATGTCGAAATGATGAGCTCCCATATCGGCCAATCCGCCACCTGCATATTCTGAATAGGCTCGCCATTGAGGAAAATGTTTGTGGACTCCTTTGGGGCACAGGATTTCGTTGTAGGCTCGCATGGGAGCAGGCCCAACCCACATTTCCCAATCTGTCCCGGGAGGAGTGTCCTCAGCCGGCAAGTCACATGGTTTGGCGGGTCCTCCGACACCAATTCGAACTCGCTTGACCTGTCCGATCCGCCCATTCCAAATGTACTCTACAGCTTTGCGAAAGTGGCCGCCAAATTCACTTCGCTGCTGACTGCCGGTCTGAAATACGATCTTGGCTTTGGCAACCTCTTGTACCAAAGTCCGGCCCTCGGCGATGTTATGGGTAAGAGGTTTTTCACAATAGATGTGTTTGCCAGCCCGTGCAGCGAGGATACATGGTATTGCATGCCAATGGTCAGGAGTAGCAATAACGACTGCGTCAATGTCCTGTTGGGCAAGCAACTCACGAAAATCGCTGTACGCTCTCACTCCGTTGAATTGGCCACTCTTGGTGCGTTCGGCATACCGCTCCGCCACAAGCGATGCTGCGTTTTCGAGACGTTCCTTGACGACATCGCACACAGCAACTACTTGCACCTGGGCATCTCCGAGAAATCGCCTCAGGTGACCGCTTCCCATCACGCCGACGCCAACAAAGCCAAGGTTGACTCGATCATTGGCTGCCGTAGCAAAAATCGGGTTAGTTCCCAATAACGGTAGTGCAGCAAATGGAGCGGTGGTCTGTAGAAACGTGCGACGATTGGACATAGCGACCTCCAAAATCTAAATGCGAGCAAACGTGCGGATCAATACGCCAGCATTGTACACATTTTGCAGTTCTTTAGGCGAACTGAAGGCGAGCTCTTGCAAGAGCATCATATCGCAGGATGTCGCCAAGACACGCGGTTGGCATACTTTTTATTCACAGCATGTCCATCGATCTCGTGATGTGCTGTGAGCGAATTTGCGGACGCGAAACTCTAGTATTTTCAAAATCCGACTCGGTATAGGAAGCGTCGGTACTTCGTCGTATAACAAACACCTGATTACGGCGTTACGATTGTGTCTTCAAAATCAGTCAAGAGTTCATCGGTATAGAAGTATTAGGCGAACGGCAGAACAGAACTTTCCAACGCACCGGAGGGCTTGTGCCCTAAGGCTATTTGTTTTAGCGGAACGTTTCAAACCGTCCGGTATACTTTTAACCTGCGCTCGCCTTAGCTTAGGCCAACGGTAACTTGTAGAATGCGGTGCGAGAGTGAGTAGAAAATATGCAGCAGCGATCCGGTATCTTTTCAAGCGAATCAACTATGAGAAGACTGGGCACGCCGCTTACAACTCAGCAAATTATCGTCTGGCTCGCATGCGACGATTGCTTGAGTTACTTGGCGATCCGCAGTCCAAATACCCGATCGTGCACGTGGCTGGAACCAAAGGCAAGGGTTCGACATCGCATTTCATTGCCAGCTTGCTGAAGGCCGGTGGTCTGAAGGTTGGGCTGTACACGTCGCCACATCTGCTCAAGCTGGAGGAACGCATTCGCATCGCTGGAAAGCCTTGCTCAGCCGACGAACTGGTTATGCTGGTCGATCAAATGCGCGGCGCAGCCAGAGAGCTTGAAATGGAAGGGGCCGGCCGCGCGACCTTTTTTGAACTCACGACTGCGATGGGCATGTTGCATTTTGCTAAAAAAAGAGTTGACGCTGCGGTTATCGAAGTTGGACTCGGTGGAAGATTGGACAGTACCAATGTTTGCACACCAGTCGTCAGCGTGATTACTGCTATTGGCATCGATCACCAAGCACAACTTGGTGGTACGATCGCGGAAATTGCGAGTGAAAAGGCCGGAATTATCAAGCCGCGCGTGCCCGTCGTCTGCAGTGCCCGCGATCAAAGGGCACGCACCGTTATCGAGCAGCGTGCCAGCGAACTCGATTGTCCGTTACGGTTGATCAACCGCGATTTCGAAGTTGCTTGGCAAGCCTCGCCAGAAAACCAGCGCCCACTTCGGCAATTTTCCAATGTCGAATTTTCGCCAGCGTATTCGGAGTCGTATCTAGGGAATTCCCATTGGCAGTTGTCCATGTTGGGGAGTCATCAAGCGGATAATGCCGGGGCAGCGCTGGCAACCATCGATTGGTTGCAACAGCGTGGATGGATCTTGGAGTCCCCGCGTTTTGGTAAAGCTCTCGCTGCCACACAAATTCCGGCCCGAGTGCAAATCGTGGGTCAGAAGCCAATGCAAATCATTGATGTCGCTCATAATCTCGATTCGATGCGCGCGACGGTGCGCACATTGGAGGAACATTTTTCAAAATGCGAAACCACTTTTGTCTTCGCGTCCAGTCGTGACAAAGACTACCGTGCAATGCTGCGATCGATTATCGAGCGTTGTAACAGATTAATCATTACCCAGTATCACAAGAACCCTCGGGCCTTACCGGTAAATGAACTATACCAGATTGCACTTGAAGAACGACAATCGCTCGGACTGAGCCTAACCGCCATCACGGCGATCGCGAGCCCGATCAGGGCATGGAAATCTGCTTTGAAGAAAACTGCGCCGGATGGGTTGGTTATCGCCACTGGATCATTTTTTCTGGCTGCCGAACTCCTATCCCAATAAGTTGCTTTCTAAATCATGGCGAACTCAAACAAGTCATCAAGCGCCAATTGAGCGATCGCTTGATCGAAAACGTCATCCGAGGAGTAGTTGCCTGATGCTTCTTCACTCTCGCTGATTTCAGGGCCGGCGGTGGGTTCCGCCTCGAATTCCCATTGGGTTAGCAATGATGCAGGTTCTTGGGCTTGGTTCAAGCCAATCATCGCAAATGGCTCTGATAATTCGTTCTCAAGCACCGCAGTTTCTATGAATTGGCCAGCAAACGTCTCCACTGGAGACTCAATCGTAGGTGCCAATGAACCGCTGGAGCGTAAGCCATTTGAGAATAGATTGCCTGTGTTGACGCCACTGTTGATCGGTGCTGTAGATGTTGGATCAACCGAGATGTACCACGTGCAGTTCGTCTGTAGCTGAGCAAACGACTGGTTCGCCGGATGCGTCGTTCCCCAGGGATTAAAGAGTGAAAAAGTATCGCTGATCGCGTCGTAACCAGTGATCACATATGCATGGCTGCCCACTAATCCCACTGCACCGCTCGCCGTACCGATCGTCACAGCTCTATTGGCACTCAAGTTGTTAATCAAGGTAGTCTTGCTAGCTGAAGCTAACGCGTAGGCATTGGAGTTGTATCCCAAAACCTGCGAGTTAACGTCGTCCATCCAGCCACCTTCGATACCGGCGTAGGTATTCGTATCGTCGCGACTGGAGTTGGTGGTCTCGTTCCATTGCGCATAGGCTTTTTCTGCCAAAGCAATCCATAAGGTCGTACCACTGCTGGTCGCACTCTGGCCGTAACCGGAGTAGGCCAATGCTCCATTGCTGTAGGTTGGCAATCTTCGATTGACCGTGACATAATCTGCGGTCCCAGACCCCGACAGGAATCCGCTGACAATGGTTCCGCCGCTGTTAAACATCCCTAGCGCGCCAGCGTAGAAGCGAATGGTGTACGTGCCATCGCCATTATCGATAAACATGTTCTGAACAGCTTGTGGATTGCGGTCGGCAATGGAGACTAGCGCGGCGATAAAGTAACAGTCACCGAGCTGCCCTTGCTTTGCATCGTTTCTGGAGGGCGTGCCGTTGAATAGGTTGCCAGTGGCACTACGATATGCGATACCGCTTCCTAAGATCACTGGCTCGTCCGAGCCCAGGAACCATTTGTCCACCAGTTTATTGAGGAGGGTTGCAGAGCTGCCCGCAGCCAGATTTCCTGCTACTGTTCCTTGGTAGGTTGCGTTGGCCACGTTTCCGTTAACGACATCTTTCGCCAAGTTGCGCACATAGTCGGGCATCGCAAAGTTGGTCCCGGCAACCAAAAATTGCAAATCAGCGAGCTCTGTCGAGCTGACCGATCCGTCATTGCCAGTGCTGCGCAAGATCTGGATCATCTCGGTTCGTGTGATCGAGCTATCAGCGTACGCGGTGCTGATCAGAGTCGCTAAATTGGCATCGTCGATATTGTCCGCAGGCGTGGGGTCAATGACGTCGAAGGATGATGAACCCGACATCGTTCCCGACGTGGCAGTCACTGTGTAGCTGCCAACCGTGTTGGTGGCAGTTAGCAATCCCGTGCTGGAGATTGTGCCGCCGTTGGTGGACCAAGTAACCGCGACTCCCATGCTTTGGCCGAATTGATCGGTGCCTGATGCCTGGAACTGTTGCGTGCCTCCTGTGTCGACCGTCGTCGAACCTGGGGTAATGCGGATCCTTGACAGTTTCCTTTGCACAGTCAGCGTAACATTCGACCTCAAGGTCCCAGAAGTTGCTCGAACAGAATAACTTCCAGGTCGACTTACTTCGAGGCGCGCCGAAGTGCCCGTGGCTGTCAGAGTCCCAGCATCTTGCGAAGGAGCGTTCTCCAGCGACCAAGTTACCGTTGGCCTAGTCGCCATGGCTTGGCCGAATTGGTCCAAGCCTACCGCGTTTAGCGCTTGACTACGACTGGTCGTCGTCAATACCAAATTGGTTGACTGCGAGGCAGGTGAACCGCTGTTGGTCGCCAGGCTGGTCAGAGTTTGCGCAACGGTAACTGAAAGGCTGGCAGAAATATTACCGGCCCTTGCTTGTAATCCGTAAATGCCCGCTCGAGTAAAGGTAATCGTAGCCACACCGGAGTTTATGGCGACAGTTGCACTGCCTGCTGCGGGTACGCGCGTGGTCGTCCAGCGCAGAGCGGGCAAAGTGGACATCGAATTGCCAAATTGATCGGTTGCCCTGACCAGCAACCTTGTGTTTGTGGTCGAAGTTTGCGCGCCTTGGATTGCCGTGACTTCTCTTCCGTCGGTAGTCGTAAAGCCTAACGAAGCCAGGGTCTGACTTACATTGACCGTCACACTAAAAGTCGCGTTGTCTCCTCGCGCAGTTAGGGCAAATCGGCCGGCGCGATTAAAAGTAAAGCTTGTTATACCTGCCGCCAGCGAGTTGGTGGCGGTTCCACCACTGGGGGCAGAGGTCGTGGTCCAAGTAACCTGTGGAGACGTGATCAATTTACCGAATTGGTCATAGCCCTTGAGGTTGAGTTGTAAACCGCCAGTGGATGCGAGGGTTGAACCAGAAGTTACTGTCGCGTTCGTGGAGCTGCGTACCGCGAGAGTGGTTAGAACCTGCGTAACGGTGAACTGTAAGGTGTTGACGGTGGATTTACCTGACTGGTCCAGAATCGTAACCGCGACCGTATAGTTACCCGCTCCGGTGAAAGTAAGTGTGTTCGATTTGGCCGCATTTGTTCCGTTTGCAGCAAACTGTATGCTACCGCCGGTAGGTACCGCAGTCGCTCGCCAAGTGTATTTGAGATTTGCTTCACCCCCATCGTCGGCTCCCAGTACCGATGCGCTGATCGATCGTCCACGCACTTCCGTGACTCCGCCGGATAAACGGATGGGTGTGCTGACAGTCGGTGCAGTGGAGGTAGGGGCTGTGGTCGAGCCTAATGAGTTTCTGGGCGCCAGCAAATTGACGTTCGATTCAAGAATGCCAAAGGCAGCCATCATGCGGGCTTCGAGTTGCTCTAAGCTCAGAGCTGTTGACTTGCGAGCGTCCTTACCCGAGCGAGAACCGTCGGTGCGATATGACATAGAGCATCGGCCCAGTGATATGTGCAAAGGATCTTAAATGTTCTGCATGTTGAAAGCACAAGGCATCCAGATTGGTTTCACCACTGGTGAAGTACGAACCTGTTGCCACAACAAACGTAGATTGCTGGCAGCGTACGCGTAGAGACGCACAAGAGAGAATTCGCTTTTTTTATCACCCGCAGATCTGTAAAGGAGGGGCGCTTACGGAATAATCCGCACAACCGTCAACACTTCAGCGAAGCTGAACAAGTCGCCAAGGACAAAGTGAAAAAAACTTTTTTTGGGGGGCAATTAACTGGAGCACTTGGTTTCACATTTGGCTCGCGGCTAAGACCGGACGCTCTGTAAGGCGTCCTGGCTGAGCGAAGTGGCTGTTTCAATTAACTGCGTATTATTTTGGTGGTTTGGGAACGCCCCTGTCCGTGAAGCCACTAAACAGCACTCGCGGCGATTGCTGGCAAGTTGTTTAATTGCGACTCGTCCGAATCCCAGCGACCTTATTCGATCGATACAACTTGGTACATCACTCAGCATGTCCCAAGTCGAAAGTTTCAGTGTCAGTAGCATTCCCTCAATTCTATTGCCGGGGTAGGCAACGATATCTTCGACCACATCCAAGGTATAATTGGGAGCCACGTTTGCATCCGCGACAAGCCAACGAAACTTAGAGTATCTCTTCCGCTTGATCGTAGCCGCTTTGCCACGCCAATGCTCGAAACGCGGGTGATCTAGAACGCTCTGATCCATTTCGGCGGCATCGATGCCTGTTACGCGCAAACCCAGATCGAGTAATCGCTGGCAAGCACCACCAGGTGAACTTCCAATTTCCACTACGCTGTCGCCGGGCACGATCGGCAATCCAGACCAAGCCAATGCTTCAGCCATTTTCAAATAAGCTCGGCTGATCATCCCTATCGGCGCGGACAATGGCCAAGCACCGCCAGGCCAACATTCATGACGCTGGTTGGCTTGATGCCATCCGACAAACCACTGCTGGTTATCGACAATCACGATATCGAGAATGCGTTGCCCAAGGTTCGCCACACCATTTATCAGAGGCGATTTCGATTGCTCGTTGAGCGTAGATTGGAGCTGTGCCACGATCGGCGCCATTGAGTTTCGCTGAGAAGGCTCAAAATCGTGGCTACCCGGCAAGCATGGGTCCCGCAGGAAAACGTGAATCGCATCCCAGTTGTTTCCCGCCAAACGTAAAGCGCTTTCGACTCTTTCAGCGTCGTTTGTACCGCGCACATTGCCGAACCCATAACCGCAAAGTCGCACTAAAGGAGTGCTGGGGATCGAGGACAACCGGTTCAATCCAATCCCCGAAGAACCATCTTTGTTAGCGGCAGCAAACTTAAAGGTCAGCAATCCAGGGCGGGAAAAAGCGAGCCGAAATCCGTCTGAGTGCTGGAGCAAATCGTTTTTTATTGGTTTCTCAGCACCAAACTGGCTGGTGATGAAGATAAACTCTCCCAACTGTATCTCCTTTGAGGTAATCATTCCTGGACGGAATGTGGTCTCTTCCCTTATAACATTAAAACCTTTGACGATGCTCCGCTGCCCCCAATTCGGTGATGCGCCGATGATGCTGAGGTGGAAATTGCGATTTCGCGAGACGCTACCGAGGCATTACAACCTGAAAGCTCGCGTTTTTTTACAAACCTAGTGGCTTGTTGCAACTTTATTTTTGGGGATTGGGAGGGCGCAGCTCCTGCTGAGTCAATCAATAGAGCGGAAGCTCGGTAGGATTTTTGCTCTCCGGATTCCACGAACCCTAATTCTTAGTTGAAACCGAGCACAAAAGTCATAGAACGAATCGATCGAAGTTATCCTGGGAAAACATATGGCGAAAAAAGAAGAAGCATTTGAAGTCGAAGGAACCGTCACGCAAGCGCTGGCGAACACGCGATTTAAGGTCCAGCTCGATACTGGGACGGAAGTCTTAGCGCATGTCGCTGGTCGGATGCGCAAGAATTTCATTAGAATTGTGCCGGGCGACAAAGTTCGCGTCGAACTGTCACCCTACGATTTGACCAAAGGACGCATTGTGTTTCGCGAGCGATAACAGTTGCCGTGACCAGACTATTGCTCTCGCAAAGCCACTTTCTTGCTAGCATTTGAGAGAATGTGACGTGTTTCGTTCGAATAATGCTGATCCGCTTACGAATAGTCTGGTCAAGTTTGTCGGCAATCGGTAGCCTATTGGCTGTTAGGCTAGAAAATAGGTTACCGGCTCCGCTTATGGGATTGCTTGGTTCTTTGTCATAAATGGGCTGTGGCACTGATTGATGCCCATCAGAGACACAGGTTGCGCTTTCCGTAAGTTGGTAATTTGTTTTGCAGCAAAGTCTTTTGCAGCTATTTGACATTTGGCAAAGACTGTTTGACGTGTCTTTCGTTGGATATGAGAGCAATCTTGTGTGGTCCGCGTTTGAGGAGTAAATGCATGCGATTCATTTGTTCGAAAATAGCCATTATTGCAATGATGGCTGTCACGCTGTGTATTCAAATTGGACGTTCTTTGGCTCAAGAACAGGCTACGACAGTAGCCATGGTCTCGATTGCACCATTGGACAAACTGTTCCAGGACATTGGGTTTATACTTCGAGCCGCCAACTTTCCAGAAATTAACGGATTTATTTCGCTCTTCGGCAACCAATACACTAATGGTTTGGATCGGACGCGTCCTCTGGGTGTGATCGTGAAAATGCAAGCTGGCCAGCCCGTACCACTGGCGTTTTTGCCTGTTTCCAATCGCGCCGATTTTTTCTCGGCACTCGAGCTGGGTGGAATCGTCCCTGACGATGTAGGAAATGGAGTATTTGCGTTCGACGCAGCAGGAAGGTCTTTGTATGTCAAGGAAGCATCAGGGTGGTTGTTTGTAAGCCAAGACGAAAATGGCCTGGCGAACTTACCCGCTAACCCCGCTGCGCCAATCGATGCTCTGGCAAAACGTTACGATCTTGCGGTTCGAGTCAATATCCAGCAATTGCCGGCTGAGCTGCGCGACATGGCAATTGAACAATTGAAAACGGGATTCGAACGCAGTCTGGCTGAGCAAGGAGAATTGTCGGACGACGAACGAGCTTTAAACGAAGAAGTTGGCAAAGCATCGTTGGCACAAATTGAGCGTATGATTCAAGAAACTGAAGAAGTTTTTGTTGGTTGGGGAGTTGAAGCATCGAATCAAAAAACTTTTGTGGATTCCGGTGTTCAATTTGTATCAGGCAGTGAATTGGCACGTCAGGTCGAGCAATCAAAGGATCTGGCGTCTGACTATACGGGCCTTGTACTTGCAGGTGCAGCACTAACTACGCGAGGTACTAGTTTGGTGCCAGAAACCGACAAGACGGTCACGAAAAACAGTCTGCGTAACTTGAAAACTCAGGCGGAAAAGCAAATCGACGGCCAGGACTCGCTCGACCCTGCAATTGCATCTGCGGCCAAGAAGTTTCTCGCATCAATACTGGACGTCACCAGCAAATCAATCGACGAAGGAAAGGTTGACGTTGGAGGATCAGTGTCTTTGTCGGACAATACGCTGCGTGCCGTTTTTGGTGGACGCATTGCGGAAGGTAAAGCTCTCGAGAACGCCATCAAGGAGTTTGTTGGTGCACTGGGTTCGGAACCGAACATGCCAAAAGTTCAGTTCGACTATGCGAATCATGGCGGAGTCACTTTGCATCGCATCACCGCGCCACTGAAAATTGCTGATCCAGAAGCTGCAAAGATTTTTGGCGAAGAAGCCACGGTGTTCCTGGGGACTGGCGAAAAGAGTTTTTACATTTGCCTTGGGCCTGAGGGTGATGCGCTGGTAAAACAAGCTATCGACAAAGTTGGCGCGACTCCAAATGTCAAGTCGATGCCCAGTGAAATGACACTTCATGTTGGACAATTGCTCCAATACGTTCAGTATGTAAAACCTAATCCCTTCGTGGAAATCGCTTTGCAAACCATTCAGCAGCATGTAGGTAAAGACAAACTGCAAGTCGAATCACGAGTTCTGGCTCGCGGTCTACTTTATCGGTTGAGCGTCGAAGAAGGCGTGCTGCGCGCGATCGGCACTAGTGCTAAACAGGGTGGCGGTGGTGGACCAGGATTCTGATCGAACTTAGATAGCGATGACCGCAATAGCCCCCTTCTCAACCAAACGCTCTACCGAAGAGAAGGGTGGCTCACGAAAACCAAAGAACGAAAGCTCTCGCCCACTTCGCATCAGATAGCAGATGGCGACCAAAGAAGTTATCGTTGTCAAACGTGATTTGCTGGCGAGTGCGCGGCATGATGCAGAAGTATTTCGACGCGCGATGTTAGAGCGGGGCACGTTTGTGGTCAATGTGCTCTCTTCTCCAGGTGCCGGCAAGACTTCGTTAATATCCGAACTTGCTCGCCATTTGAACATGGCCGTTTTGGTTGGAGATATCGCCACCGATCGCGATGCACAACGCTTATCCGAGCAAACTACTGCGGTGCAACTGACAACTGGAGGCGCTTGCCATTTGGAATACCCGCTGGTGGAGCAAGGTTGGCAAGCTCTAGGTGAGCCTAATGTAGATTTTCTGTTCATCGAAAACATCGGCAATTTGGTTTGTCCGGCATCCCATGACTTGGGCGAACACTTGCGCGTTGTGCTCCTCAGCACTACTGAAGGAGATGACAAACCGGCTAAGTACCCCAAGGCGTTTCGTACTAGCCATGTATTGGTCATCAGCAAAACAGATCTTTTACCTTATGTCCCCTTCCAAGTTGAAGCTGCTGCTGCGGACGCTCGAAGTGTGCGACCTGAGTTGGCAGTGTTCCCGGTCAGTATTCGCCCGCCGACCGGAGTTGTTCCGTTGGCTGAATTCTTGAGCTTCTCCCGAACGGAATGCCTGGCTGGGAAGTCGCTCGGATTGAGTCGATGAATACTCGACCTTTGCTGGGCCGTCGAATCATTGCAACCGGACGAGTGCAAGGATTGGGTGTACGCCCTACAATTGCTCGATTGGCCAGACGTCTCGACTTGGCAGGTTCGGTAGCCAACACGCCAGAAGGATTGGCAATTGAGTTGTTTGGTACGGCTGAACAGATTGAGCGTTTTCTGGTTTCCTGGCATAAGTGTTTGCCGACAGGCACTGTGATCGACAAAATTACAGTCGAGCCTTGCTCTGTCAAAGTTCTCGCCGGCTTTGACATTATGCAACATAATCAGGTTGGCGCTAGCAGCGCTACTGTCCCGCTGGACGTTGTCGTTTGCGATCGATGTTTGGCTGAGATAAGCAACCCGCTTGACCGTCGTTACCGATACGCCTTTACCAGTTGTGCGCAGTGTGGACCTCGCTATTCAATCGTACAAGAAATGCCGTTCGATCGCTCGGCAACGAGCATGTCGAAGTTTCGCAACTGTACTCCCTGTCAAACCGAATTTTCTGATTTCGCAGATCGGCGCTGCCACGCACAGACGATAGCTTGTACTCATTGTGGTCCACGGATGTGGCTGGCCGACCGTCACGGAAGGCAGGTCGCTGCGCACGAAAATGCGATCTCGATGGCCGGTAAAGCGATCGCCGACGGTCAAATAGTCGCGATGAAAGGGGTGGGTGGTTACCAATTAATTGTTGATGCAACTTCTGCTGTAGCCGTCGCACGCCTTCGCCAGCGCAAGGGCCGCGAGACAAAGGCGCTCGCCGTCATGGTCGATAATTTTCGATTCGCAGAGACCTTGGCCTTCATTAATGCTGCAGAAAAAGAGGAATTGACCAGCCCGGCTGGGCCGATCGTGATTGTATCGCGACGCACAGGTGCGACGCTGGCGCCCAACGTCTGCCCACAGACACCTACATACGGACTAATGTTGCCAAATTCACCGCAGCACGCGCTCTTGTTAGAGCAAGTTGGACAACCAGTGATTGTTACTAGCGGCAATCACGACTCGGGCGTAATGGCGTTCGATAACCAGACCGCGACTGAGCAACTTGCGGGAATCGCCGACGTTTGGCTGCATCATGATCGCGTCATCGAACGGCCGATCGACGACTCTGTGGTACGAGTTGTGCGTGGCCAAACTATTGTATTGCGTCTGGCTCGTGGCATGGCCCCACTGCGTCTAGCGCAGCCCTCCGGAGATCTCGCTATGATTGCCCTGGGAGGTCAGCAAAAGAATGCCATAGCTGTTACGAATGGGTTCCAAACGATTCTCGGACCTCATGTCGGAACATTGGATAATATCGAGAACTGCGATCGGTGGCAGCATCAGCTCGAGCATTTAGCAAAACTCTATGGCGTGAGCCTGAACGACTGCGAATTCGTGTGTGATGCACATCCGGATTATTTCTCTAGTCGATTGAGTGAGAAATCAATTAGTGTCTACCACCATCATGCCCATGTCGCTACTGTGATGCACGAACACGGGCTCGATCAACCAGTAATAGGCTTGGCCTGGGACGGGACCGGATTGGGGCCCGATGGAACGATTTGGGGAGGCGAAGCCCTGGTGGCAGATCGTACCAGTTTTCGTCGAGTTGCAAGCTTGCGTCCATTTGCCTTGGTGGGAGGTGATACGGCCATTCGCGAACCATGGCGAGTCGCAACGGTTTTGGTGGCAGAGGCAATTGGCCCCGACGAAGCTGGTACATTACCTTGGCCAAACGCAAAGTTAATCATTCAGTCGCTACAGCATCCTCGGTTGCATACATTTACTTCCAGTGTTGGTCGATTGTTTGATGGCATTGCCGCACTAGTGTTGGGGTTGCACTTCGCTGGCGAGGAAGGCGAGGCTGCGGTACAGTTGGAATATGCTGCCGAACGGCAGGCGGATGGTGCTTACGCGCTGGAGTGGAATTGTGCGACGGAGCATGCGGATTGGCGTCCAATGATTCGGCAGGTTGTCACCGATATACGTCGTGGTTTGTCTAGTGGCGTGATCGCTATGCGATTTCATCGGGCGATGGCGAACTGGGCCATTTCAATCTCCAAGGAATTTGCAGAATTACCAATGGTTGTTAGCGGTGGTTGCTTCCAGAACGGTCTGTTACGCGAATTGCTAGACGAACAACTGGCAAGCCGCGATCAAGGATATTTTCATTCGGTGGTTGTCCCTCCTGGCGATGGTGGATTAGCCGTCGGACAACTTGCCGTTGCAGCCGCAAGAAGGAAATGAAATGTGTTTGGCAATTCCCGGTCGAATTGTGGAATGGATTGATCGCGACCCATTAATGGCTCGCGCCAAGGTTGAGTTTGATGGTGTACGCGGCATATGTCATTTGGCCTGTGTGCCGGACGCTGAAGTTGGTGATTATGTGATCGTCCACGCTGGCGTCGCCATTGCCAAAGTAGATCCTGTTGTAGCCACAGAGCTGTTAACTGAATTGGCGCGATCACAGGAGAAGTTACCGTCCAATCCAAACGCGGATTCCCAGTCATGAAGTATGTGGATGAGTTTCGCGATCAAAGGACAGTCTCACTGTTGCTGCAACAGATCCGGCGAAAGGTAACTCGGCAATGGTCGATTATGGAAATCTGTGGCGGACAGACGCACGCGCTGCTGCGATACGGATTTGACGAAGAGTTGGCTGGAAAAATCGAACTCATGCATGGCCCAGGTTGTCCGGTGTGTGTGACAAACGCTGAGCTCATCGATCAAGCGATCGAGATGTCGTTGGTGCCAAATGTCTTGGTCACCACATTCGGCGACATGATGCGAGTTCCCGGAAGCCACGCCAGCTTGCTGGCAGCAAGGGCGCGGGGAGCAAATGTTCAAACTGTTTACTCGCCTCTGGATGCCGTGAAGTTAGCTGAGCAGCAGCCCGGCAAGCGAGTGATATTCTTTGCTGTAGGCTTTGAAACCACGGCACCAGCAACGGCGCTGGCGGTCTTGCAAGCCGCGCAACTTGGACTGAGCAATTTTGGATTGCTTGTGGCACACGTTCGCGTCGAGCCAGCCATGGAGATGTTACTCGCGGACAGCCAACGACACATTGACGGATTTTTGGCTGCAGGCCATGTTTGCACTGTGACGGGTACACGAGCCTATCAAGCGATGGTGGACAAGTACTCAGTTCCGATTATCGTCGCCGGGTTCGAGCCAGTCGATTTAGCGGTCGGGCTGTTGGCCTGCGTGGACCAACTCGAGAATGGACTTCACCAAGTCGAGAATTGCTACCAGCGCAGTGTCAACGCAAATGGAAACCGCAACGCACGACGTATTATCGACGAGGTCTTCGAGCCGGTTGATCGGAGTTGGCGAGGATTCGGAAATGTGCGCCAAGGTGGACTGCGAATCAAAAAACGCTGGCAAACGTATGACGCTGAACTTCAAATCCCTATATGCACAATCGCCACAAGTTGCGGTTCCGTCTGCCGCTCGGGCGAAGTACTTGCGGGGCGTCTCAAGCCTAGTCAGTGCGAACAGTACGCCACGGCTTGTACACCTGAACGACCGCTGGGAGCCCCGATGGTCTCGAGCGAAGGAGCCTGTGCCGCTTACTTCTTAGCGGGCAGGACGAGCGATTTGCGATGACGTCAATACTTGCATGTCCTAATCCGATCGATGAAGATGCGCAGTGCATCACCTTAGCGCATGGGGAAGGGGGATCGGCTATGCGCAAGTTGATCTGCGAACGCATTATTCCGCGTCTAGGAGCAAGCATAGCGCTGGACGACGCATTTGTCCTCCCAGGTTTGCATGGTCGCCCGGTAATTTCCACGGATGCGTTTGTGGTTTCGCCATTGTTTTTTCCTGGTGGCGATATTGGTTCATTGAGTGTTTTCGGAACCGTAAATGACTTGTCAGTTCGCGGAGCTTTACCTCGCTGGCTTACCTTGTCGATGATAATCGAGGAGGGTTGGCCGCTATCGCAGCTCGATCGAGTTCTTGAGAGCATTCGAACGGCAGCGCATGAATGCGAAGTCAGCATAGTGGCAGGGGATACAAAAGTTGTTCCGCGCGGAGCTGTCGACAAGCTTTTTATCAGCTCAACGGGCCTTGGCACGCTGATCGAGCCGGCACCGCTGGGGCCACAGTCCATTATTCCTGGAGACGCAATTCTGCTCTCAGGACCGATTGGCAAGCACGGGTTATCGATCTTGGCTGCGCGCGAAAACCTTCCATTTGATCCGCTCCCGGTCAGCGATTGCGCGTCTTTGTTTGCTGCTGTACGGAGTATTCGTGAATCAAATATCATTCCGCGCGCGATGCGCGATGCCACACGAGGTGGAGTGACTGCTGTTCTGCATGAATGGGCTAAAGATTGTCAACACACGTTGATCATTGAAGAGTCACGGCTACCGGTTACTCCAGAAGTGCGCGGACTGTGTGAGCTACTGGGGCTTGAGCCACTACATATTGCCAATGAAGGGACGATGGTAGTGGCCGTTGCGCAGGCGGACGCCGACCGAACGTTAAATGCCCTGCGCGATTACGGAGGGTGTCGGCAAGCAGCCATCGTTGGGCACGTCCGAAAGAAGGGCATTGCACCTGTTTTGGTCAAGCGTCTGAGAGAACAGCCGTTGTACGAGCCGCAGGGTGCTCCCTTTCCTCGCATCTGCTGACGGCTTATTAGGCGGCTTTTTCCGCCAACGAATAATATCTGAGGGCTTGTAAAGTTCTTTACGAAGTGTGGCAAGCAGACTAACTGCACTGACAAAGAGCAACCGAACGCCAGGTAATAGTTGAGCAGGCCATGTCGAGTGTTGAGGATGATGTTACTTAATTCGGCCTTGGAACGTTTTTTCCCAAGACGCATATCGCATCAAATCTTTGCCTCAACTGCGGCAATCCGCGTTTGAGTCGGATTCCGGTTGGTTAGCCTCTAGCAATAGAACTGAGGCTGAGCTAGTCTATTTTCATGACTGTAAAATGCGATTCGAACCTTGCGTGTGCTTAACCTCTGGGCCTTTGCCTCACTACCGGTGAACGAGCATCGCAGAGCGGAATTTAGTTAGAGCTTGTAAAATGCAGGTTGACGACCTAGAAGAACAACAAGATCCAGCTATTCCGGCCAATGAAGCGCCTTTCTTGATGGCGCCTCGTCGCGGAGACGAAAAAAACTTAGTGATCCCGAGTCGGACGGTAGGTTTCCATTATCTCTGGGAACAAGCTCGGGTGCAGTTGATAATTGGTGCTTTCGATTTGGCTGCGGTCGCAATCAGTTTGTGCTCCGCATTTCTTATCGTGACTTGGTTTGGTAAAACCGCGAACCATTTTTTCCCGTTTTTGGCCTGTGTTTCGTTTGCCCAGTTTTTTTCATACTGGTTGGTCGGCTTGAATCCAGGAGTAGGGCTGCATCCTGCCGAAGCGTTGCGCCGTTATGTGCATGTTACTACAGTGGTTTCTCTGGCGCTGCTACTTTCGTTACTGTTGTTGACTAACCCCGACTCTCCTTATGTCTGGATGTTGCTCGTTGCGTTTCCCATAGAAGTAATTCTGTTGCCCCTAGGCAGATTCTCTAGTCAATCAGCGGTAAATCGATTGGGAGTCAACATCCCTTTCTACTTTTTAGGTACTAGACAAAATGCCTTGCGAGCTTTCCATCTCATGGGGATGTTTGGAAAGCATGTTCTGCAGCCGACGGGCAGGTTTGTGTTCGAGCATGCTGAAAACGATATCCATGAAGACTTCGAGCCACTGGATTTGGGCGAAGAAATGGAGGTTCGATTTGAACGGACGGCTGTTTACAAAGGCACGATCGACGATTTGCTAGTTGCCGCGCAGCGCGAGAATGTATATTGGCTGCTTGTTGTCGAAGACCGTATTCGCTGCGTTAACCGCCACGAAAGGTCGAGACTCCAAAAGGTCTTTCCGCAACTTATCACCATCACTTGCCCACACACTGACAATTCTTCGATCGATGAAGTAGCCACCTACGGTGCATTAAAGGGCGTTCGAGATGAAACTAGGCTATTGATGCCTTGGAACGCCTTGATCAAGCGAGCAATCGATTTGAGTATGGTTGCGGTTTCGCTACCTTTGGTGCTGCCGCTTGCCGCGCTTCTTATGATTCTGATTCGAGTTAGTAGCCGGGGACCCGTACTTTTTTTTCATGAACGAATTGGGAAAAATGGGCACCCGTTTCGCGCCTGGAAATTTCGCACCATGGTGGCAAACGCTCAGCAAGTGCTCGATGATTACCT
>CAZVBC010000086.1:0-21250 GCA_964625155.1 uncultured Pirellulaceae bacterium | reverse complement strand
CGGCAACAGTGGCCTGCGATTGGCAAGATTGCAACCGAGCTCCAACAACAACCTGACAGCCGGTGGTTTGGCCGGTCCAATTGGAAGAATCGATTGGAAACCACGCCAGCCTGATGCGGTTGGGACGCCGATTTTAGGAAATCGTTTTTACTCAGATGATCCAAGTTGGCTAAAGGAACTCGACCGTCAGTTAATTCAGATTGGCGCCAGTGGCTTACCGGCCGAATCCGTTTATTGGCGGGTCAGTAGTGTACGCCGGGATGCATCGGAGATTCTCGAAGAGGACCAGGCGCAACTTCAGCCTCACAATTGGCACTGGGCAACCCGTCAAGATATCGATTTAGTAATCGAAGTCGACTTTCCCGATCGCTTAGGCATCGATCGATTGTTGGCGTCTTATGCGGCCATGCATTATTGCAGTTCTCGGCCATTGATCGTAATTCAAGCTGGTTCGGCGTTGACGGTGGATTGGGTAACCGCAAACGGTCATTTTGCCGGAGGTGCAATTGTACCGGGAGTACCAATGATGCTGAGGCTGTTAGGCCAAGGGGCTGATATGCTGCCACAAATTGAGGGGCGCGAACTGGTGGAACTGCCGCAACTTCCTGGTAAAAATACTGAACAGGCGATGATCTGCGGAGTCAGCAGTGCGTTGGTGGGTGGAGCACAGCACTTGGTTGCCCGGTATCGCAGTCAATCTTCGCCGAATGTGCCGGTTATACTGAGTGGCGGTGATGGTCCAAGCTTAGCGAAGCATCTAACCGGTCCTTTGCAGGTCGTGGATCAACTGGTATTGGTTGGACTAGCGATTGTCGCCAAGCGACTATTAGCGATGTAGAGTTGTCCAGTCAAAAGCCTCGCTGCCTGACGCGTCCAGAGCCACACGAGCTTCAATTTAACCAAGCGTGGTGATTTCCCGCGCTCGCATATTCTGTTGTCTAAGATGAACGCAGTAGCTTCTTCCAACTCACAATCCACGCCGTCACCCGGTTCCGCTTGGGAGACGCTTTGCGATTTGTTGAGCGGAACTGCTGGTCGATACGGATTGGAGCAGACTTTTCCGGATCAAGCCGAACGTCTGAGCATTCTACAAGCACTGCAATCAAAAGAAATTGCGTTTGACGAGGGACGTCATCGGACAGGAATTGCCTTGTCCGACCGCATGCAATTGGTGATTCAACAGGTGCGCACCTTTGCTCAAATCGGAAAATGCCCCGTGGTTGGCATTACCGGCATGCTTAATTCCGGTAAGAGTTCATTGCTCGCGACTTACCTTAGCGAGCAAGGGAGGCGGCGTGTATTGCGCGGTGTCGGTAATGAACAAGGCACACACCGATATGTGTTATGGTTGCCAAGTCGGTGGTGGCAACAACCTGATTTACTCGCTTCGCTTACCAAGTATCTCAGTTCGATCTTTGGAAGTACTCCCGAACAGTTATCTGATGATCCTCAGGTTGCATTTGCGCAATATAACGGTCAAGTGGTCTGCCCACCTGCGGTGCCAGCCGCACGCTTATCGTCGCGCGAAGGTGTCGAGTGTGAAGACAGCCTGCGTCAGCCAATCGATTCGTTGTCGATTCCATTATTGGCTAGCGACGATGCGTTAAATGAGTTGGGAATCGGATTACTGGATTGCCCTGATATTCAAACTGGATTTGTCAGTAGTCATTCCGGGATGAACCAGTCGGCTGACCGTGTAGAGATGGACGAACAGCGCCGCAAACATCTGGCTCGAGTCGGTAGAGTTTGTTCCGCCTTTATTGTCGTCACGAAGTTCAGTAGCTTGCACGATGAAGGGTTAACTCAGATTTTGGCTGCGCTGCGTGATGCAATGCCTGGCGTACCACGTCTGTTAGCCGTCAATCGGATCAAAGCGCGTTATGGACCACAGATCGTCGCTGAGCAGAGTCAAGGGTTGATGGATCGCTTTGCCATCTCTAGGTTATTTTTGGCTTATGATTACCGCAGCCATTTGGCAAACACTCGAATTCCTACACCCCCACCACGAATGCCGTTGGCTGCGGGAGAACCCTTGCCGATTTTTTTCGAACAAGCGCTGCAACATCAATCCAGCATGCAGCCAGAATCGACCAATTATTTGCTGGACCTTGCTCAACGTTTGGATGCGGGCATGCTCGAAAGAGAAAGCCGACGGAGTTTATCCATCCAACTCGAAGATCTAACTGCCGAGTCGCTCGAGTGGATACATCAGTGCAATCAAGCTCGCGAGGAGATGCTGAGTTCGGCTTGGCAAGTGGTCGCGCAAGCATGTTTGGACTTCATGGTCCAACGCGACGCGGCTGGAGAACCGATTGGGTTGAGGTTACAAACCTCTCCGGCAATTATCGGACAGATGTCAGACAGTCTGATTCGGCAAGCCCCATGGTCGATGCGCATGAGCCTCAAGATCGATCGCCGTGTACGTGAACTCCAGCAGGCGATTGTCAGTGGTGCCAGCCGATTTCAGTTGCTTCAATCAATGTCCAGCAATGTGGGCCAGTTGATGCGCAGAATTCGGCACGGCGAGGCGGGGCAGGTTGTTACCGCTGCTCGTCTGGCTAAAGAAATACGTAGACTGGATGTAAAAGGCTGCTTTCAACGGTTGGGGGACAGCGAACTTTGCCAAGCAAGTGAGGAGGCTCTTGCTCGATTCAAAAACGAAGACCAAACTCGATTAAGCGTCGATAATTTGGATAAGTGGAGCAAAGCATTGTGGAACGAGATGCCGCTCAAGAAGAAACTGTACGTCGGCACGATGCCACTGGCTCCCATATTTGCGCCGCTGCTGGCAGTGACACTCGTCCCTTTTGACGGCGGTGGTTCCGCCGTTCTGGTCTTCGCGTCCCTCAAGGAGTTACTTGCCGCAGCAGGCATCGCAGCCATCGCAACGACGACGTTGGGCGGCCAAGAGACAACGGACATGATCGAGCGCGAAGCTGGTTGGACGCAATTGAGTGAACTGTTTTCGCTGACTTGTGATTGTCTAGGCTTGAGACGCCCGAACTCTGATCAGTTACCCGTGATTGAATTCGCAGCCAGCCATCGCAAGTTATCGCCAGTGGCGGTTCCCGTCAAAGCGATCGTAAGCCGCGTGGCCATTCCGCTGTGGCGAGTTGCGGACCAGTTTGAGCAAATGATTCGATCAACGACCTATTCACTGCGGAGCGACTTGAGCGAATCATGAAAACGCAACAACTATCCAGCTTCACTAGTCCCATCGTCGAGGCGACCAACGCCGTCTTCGGTGATTCCCAGTTAGCTCAATCCGTACTCAGTGCATGCCAGCATTACGATTTAGAGCAACAAAATATCGCAGAAAGTCGTGGCGTAAATGCGCTGATGATCGCAATAGTAGGGGCGAAAGGCCAAGGCAAAACATGGACAGCTCGCCAATTGGTTCGCGACGATTCTGTGCGTCGGCAACTGCGCAGCGGCGATTTAGTCGATGATGCAACCACGCGATTGGTGTGGATCGGCCCCGTCCCACCGGATTCTCTCGATGCGACCTGTGAAACTTATTTAGCGTGCTCCAGTGGATCGATGGTGGACTTGGGGCAGCCCTACGTGCTACTGGATACACCAGGATCAACCGATGCAAATGCAGCGGCGGCCCAACTTGCCGTGGGCGCGTTATCTTTAGCCCCGATCAAGTTGTTGGTGATCGCTCGCGATCAATTAAGAGCCGCTTCTAACTTGACGATAGCGCAGCGCATCGATGGCAGCATTGTGGTACCGGTAATAACCTCTGTAGAACCGGAAGAGTTGGCGAAATCTGACTCTACTACCCAACTACGAGAAGACATTCGCGCGTTTCGAGACCAACTTAGGATGCGTGCGCCAAACCTGAAGCTGGTGAAACAAATCTGTGTTCCCGATTTTGAGATTACCGGTGACGAGGGGACGTCACAGAGACTGTTTATCGCACAGCTATTGGAACGCGTCAGCCAATTACAGTTGGACCAATTGTCGCTTGTAAATTCGCGGGAACAGCGCATCGCCGCTGCGCAGCGCCGCTTGCGAAGCGAGGTAACTAAGTCAATCGCTGATCATTTGCCACATGTGGCTAAGGCTGTCGAGCGGTTGAACTGTGAGACGGAGCAACTACCAGAACGTGTTTTGGATTCAATGTTGGGAAGTGAGGGAATTCTAGAAACTGGCGTGCGCATGCGCCTGAGAACCAAGTTAGTGAGCGATTCACTGTTAATTTGGTTTCCGTATCGAACCGTCATGTCCACGTTGAATTTGACTCAAGGAGCCTGGGATCGAGTTGTGTTGGCGATGGCTGGAAGCGTCCCCAGTTTATTCGGGGCCTTGGCTTCTTGGGCTAGAAATGCTAAGCAAAATCGCGACTTTTCATTGGAAATGCAGGACGGAATTCGCGAGCGGACTCGACGGCAAGTCGAAGATCGGCTGAAACCGTTGTGCGAACAGTTTCATCGCACCGTGTTGCGATTGCGACCGCACGATCCCAAACTGGCTGATAAAGTTCAATCGAGCGGGATGAACCTGTCCGGAATCGAAGAATTGCAAAATCGCTCGCGGCAAATATTCGATCAAGCCATCGAGCGCAACGCCACGCGTCCGTGGAAAGCTCAAGCTCTCGGAGGAGTGGGGTGCTTAATTTTCTGGGCTTTCTTCGCTGGACCGATCGTAGCCATCTATCGCCAGTACATTGCCGCATCCTTTCAAGCTCTTTCCGGGACAGTCGTCCAAACTGAGCAGTTTCCGCATCCATCACCGGCGCTGCTATTGACCAGTCTTTTCCTTTCGCTATTGCCCCTGTTGGTCTATTGTATGGCGGTAATTACATTCAGCCTAACACGTCGCAGGATTCAACGAGTTGGCAATGAGATCCAAGAGGCTCATAAGCAGGCCATTCAAGATTTGAGGGACAGTGGTGTGATACAGTTGGTGTTCGAAGATGAATTGTTAACACAAGCGGAGTTCTTACTAAACCTCGATCGCGTAAAAGCGAATTCTTAGGGATATTTCGATGGAGCGGGAACGATCGGCGACATTCGCGGCGCGTTTGACTCCCGTCGCGTCAGCGGCGATTGCCACCATTGCAGTGCATGGAGAAGAAGCACTTAATGTGGTTGGCCGTTTTTTCTCAGGCCGGCGAGCTCTACGTTCCATACAAATCGATGACGTTCGTTATGGAACTTGGATTTCCAATTTGCTGCCCGCTTCAGCGGAACAAGTTGTTATATGCCGCACCGAGGAACTAGAAATTGAAATCCACTGTCACGGAGGCGCAGCGGTTTGCCAGATGATTCTCGACGATCTTACGCGAGTCGGTTGTAAAACGATCAGTGCTCGCGATTGGCCCAGCTCGGGAGTTGATCGAATCCAACTTCAAGCGGAAGCGGATCTGCAATTTGCCCCAACCTCGCCAGTAGCCTCTATATTGCTCGATCAATATCGCGGTTCACTTTCGTCTGAGCTAAAACGAATCGTGAACATTCTGAACGCAAGTGATACAGATACCGGTCTGCAGCGAATCGACCGACTGATCGAGACTGGCAGACTAATAGGCAGGCGATGCCATCCCCAGCGAGTTTGTCTTACGGGACCTCCGAACGCTGGCAAGAGCAGTCTTATGAATGCAATCGTCGGAGTTCGGCGTTCGATAGTCCATGACCAACCCGGTACGACTCGTGACACTCTCGAAACATCCATTGTCCTTGAAGGTTGGCCAATAACAGTGATTGATACTGCGGGAATCCGACCTGCCAATGACCCAATTGAACAGGCTGGAATCGACAGGGCTCGTCGAGAATTGGCGATTGCCGATTTGATTGTGGTAGTTGCCGATGCGACTTGTGGTTTGGATTTTGAAGTGTTGGAACTAGTGACTGAATTCGCGGTACCAGTCATCATTGCCTGGAACAAGACAGACATATCCGTCAATGAACCTCCACTGTCTTCAATCCCGGTCGCGCGCACGTCAGCTCTTTCAACCGCTGGCGTCGAACCACTGCTGGACTTGATTATCAAGCAACTGTTTTCTGGCGTGCATGTCGAAGGGAGTCCCGTCCCGTTTCGGTCCTCGCATCTTGAAGCACTTCAAGCGGTTCGCAGGCTGATTCTGGATCAAGACTGTCAGGCCGCTTCAACAGCTCTGGCCCTGCTGACTGCTGATGGTAGCACATTCATCGAGAGCGATCTGGAGTAATTCAAGGTCCCAGCCACTTTCGAACGAACTCGCTGGAATGTCAACGCTATGCAAGTTGCTTGCGGAAGCGGGCGATACTAATCGTCAATATCACGACGCAACATATGGCGAGTCCTGCGATCCATGGAATCAAATCGGCGAAACCAGCGCCTCGCAGAATTACGCCTCTGAGTATTTCTACGAAATATGTTACAGGAATCAGGTGAGTGGCTAAGAAAATCGGCAGAGGCATCTCAGTTCTGGGAAACATGAAACCTGACAACAAAACCGAGGGCAACATCAGAACAAAAGCGAACTGCATTCCTTCAACTTGTGTGGTTGCCAAAGTCGATACGAGAAGCCCCAGCCCAAGACTGCAAACGATAAACAGCATCGATAGTAAAACCAATAGACTCAAATTTCCTTGTATGGGTACGTCGAACACAAAAACCATAACGGTCAGGATTAGCAGCACTTCCGCAAATCCTACGATGGCATATGGCAACAGCTTGCCCAGCAATAAACCCGCGCGACCGACTGGCGTAACGAACAACTGCTCTAGTGTTCCCATTTCACGTTCACGTACGACCGCGAATGAGGTCAAAAACAAAGTGACAAGCTGCAGAATGATTCCGACCAAGCCTGGCACAAAGAACCGTGAGCTTTCCAAGTCAGGATTGAATAATAATCTTGGTCGAATTTCGATCGGCAATGCAAGTTGCCCTGAATTATCGCGGGCAGGCGCTAATTGGGCAGCTTCTGCGGTCCTGCGTGCTCTCCCCAAAGACAAAGTCATCCCCAAGAGATTGGCAGAATTTAAAGCTGTTGTCGCCGATTGTGAATCGCTACCGTCAATCAAAACTTGCACCTGCGCAGCGCGAGCGGTTCCCAGCCGCTCGGTGTAGTCGGGCGGAATAACGATACCGACTTTCGCCTGTCCCGAAATGATTTTTCTCTGAAACGACTGTTCATCACGAGCATGAGCGATAACTCTGAATTGTCGAGTATTTTTGAATGCATCCACCAACTCCCGACTCGCTTGCCGGCCATCCAAGTCCATTACTACAGTGGGAATGTTTTCGATCTCAGTACGAATTGCCCAGCCAAAAATAATCGTCTGCATTACCGGAACTAGAAACATGAAGAACAGCGTCGAGCGTTGACGCCGAATGTGAAAAAACTCTTTAATCAACACTGCCATCAATCCAGAAAACATCGATGTCTTTGAGTCGCCATGCAACGGAGCTTCGACAGGAGAGTGTAGTGGTGTGTGACTTGAGCGTTCAAAAGACTGACCACTAATGCTGGCACGATCCGATAGATCTTCAGCAAACGAGTTCGGCGTTGGATTGGCAGTCTTTTGCTCCGTTCGCTGCACATCGGCAGCTTTGGTCAAGGTCACAAAAACATCTTCGAGACTGGCCTGAATTTCCCGGACCGAAATTTCCTCTCCAGGGTCAGCCAATTGTCGCGCAATCGTTTCCTTAGGCGCAAGCGTATCGAGCAACAGATGCAAGTGTTCGCCAAACAAAGTGGCTTCTCTAATGCCACCAACGTTTCTAAGTTTGGCCAACTTGTTGGCAGGCGACGTTGTAGAAATCTCAAGTCGCATCGAACCAGGTGGATTTACTTCCGGCAGACTCTTGAGCTCAGCAGGTTTGCCTAACGCGAGCATACGTGAATGGTAGAGATACCCAATATCGGTACACCGTTCAGCTTCATCCATGTAATGCGTGGTCACCAGCAGTGTCACGCCGGATGCGGCCAATTCGAATAAGAGGTCCCAGAGCTGTCGACGTGCAACTGGGTCAATCCCGGCTGTGGGTTCATCCAAAAATAGCACGTCGGGTTGATGAATCAACGAGCAGGCGAGTGCCAACCTTTGCTTCCAGCCGCCAGAAAGTGCTCCAGCCAATCGATCCAAATAATTACCTATGCGCGTCAGTTCGATGACCGTTTGTTTTCGCTGGACCAACTGCTGTGTTGTCAGTCCATAGATCCTGCCATAGAAATCAAGATTCTCCTGAACCGATAAATCGTTATAAAGACTGAACTTTTGCGACATATATCCGATTTGCCGCTTAATGGCCTCGGCCTGCGTATTGACGTTCATACCCAGTACATATGCGTCGCCATTTGTGGGTTGCATGACGCCACACAGCATCCGAATAATAGTTGATTTGCCACTACCATTCGGTCCGAGTAGCCCAAAGATTGCTCCCTTGGCGACCTGAAAGCTGACATGATCAACTGCGCAAAAATTGCCGAAATTCCGCGTGAGATCACGTACCACGATAGCTGGCGCGGTCACTTATCATTCCTTCAGCTCAAGGGACGAGGCTAGGATTTCGACGCGAGTTTCGCGTCACGCAGCTTTCCATCGGCGGTCCAATGTTCCTGGCCATCAACCTCGATATTTAACTTCAATTCGATGCCGACGAAGTCGAGCGTGCAAGGGCCAAGCGGATATTATCGCTTGAATTGTACGCCAAACACTCGACGGACACGCACCATCTGCCACACGTCAAACCTGAATTCGTTGGCCTGCCGTCTCTGCGGGTAAGCGAATTCAATGCGGTCATGGTCGCGTTTTGAGATTCGAGGCTTAGATATGCGAATAGGCCCCCGACCACACGCCTCGAAGCGTATAGATGGATCGGGGGAGATGGGCGCGTTAGACCTAAAGGATCACAGCGTTGTCATCAAGAGATCAACATCGCTGAACGCTTGAGTTGTTCAAGCACCTTCTCGATCGCGGTTGCATGGATTGTAGACATGTCTGCCGGGACCGTACCTTGCACATTAACTGTGATCTTCCCCTGGGCGGCGAGGTCGCCCATAAATTTGACAAGGTCAGCTTTGCTTCGTGAGCCGTCCAAGACTTGAAGCATGATGCGCGTAAGCGGATCTGCATTCAACATGTTATGGCGCTGAGTAGTGATATTAGGCATCGAACGAGCTTGCAATCTAGCCAACGATGAAACCGCTGGACGGTCGCTAATTCGGTTCGCAAATCGGTCGGGCAAGTAACTGAACTCAATATCGCCTCGAACCATCATTTGCAAAATGTGGGATGCACTCACCGTGGCAATTGAAATCTGCTCTTTTTCACCAACAATAATCGATTCCGAAAGGCGTTTCTCAATCCCTCGGCACAGCTCAGGCAAGGTCAGCGACGACGGCCAAGCGTCACCCAATGTGTACATCAGGGCTTTCAACGCTGCGTTGGCTGTTTTGATCCCGCGACCATTGGCACATTTGAAAGACACTTCAACCGTGGGGCTAACATCTTGCCCTGGCAACGATTCCTCTGGGCGAATATTGCCGGCAAAGTACATTCCCTGTAACCGAGTTTCGTCCAAATGCCGGTGGACTTTCAAATCTCGATGCACCAACAGCGACTGCCGAAAAAGACGGTTCGTGACGAAATCCGTATACTGACTGCGGTGATATAAATCGCTGGTTAGCTTGGTAAGAGCCTCTGCCGCTTTCGGCGAAAGGTTACTAGTTACCATACTGGCCAGGCTACTTTCACTCAAAAACTGCAGACTCCTAGCTTGCGCCATCTCCATAAATTCGTAGAAGAACATGGGATGGTTGTTCTCTTCTAAGTGATCGTGGTAAAGATAATTATCTGTGTGCTTGGAAAGCATCTCCATTTCATGTTTGAGAAACGTGACGTATGGAGTAGTTTGCCCTTCGGTGCTCTCGACGATAAATGCCAACAAAGCTCGCGCCTGTTTGACCTTGGCGACCGGATCTTTGATGTGCTTTGTATGATGCAACATCATCTGTCGAATCATGCCGCGCATGAACCAACCCGGATTGCAGTTGTAGCTGATGTATGCGATACCATTGGCCGACATGCGGTCGCGACAAATCTCAAAGATCCGATGTTGCGCATCCAAGGGAACCCAAGAAAACACGCCGTGGCAAATGACATAGTCAAACGTGCCGTAGCTCTCGTCGATCGCACGGAAATCACGGGCCAAGAGCTTGATATTGTTTAACTTCAAGGCATCGATTGTCGCCTGACCTTCGGCAATCTGCTTAGCGGACAGATCGATTCCGACAAACCGTCCTTTTGGCATCTGGACTGCCAATGGAATGATGTTACCGCCACTGGCGCAACCTAATTCCAACACCGACGCTTCGTCGGGAAGCTTGGCGTCTACTTTGAAGAGTTTGGCAATCGTATAAAGATGATCTGGATGGCTAGCTTCGTAAGGATGGCTTGGATAAGGCATTGCGTCATACGAATAGGCTGGGACAGATTCAGGAGCTTCAAGAGTTATCTGGGACAAGGTTGTTTCTCCGATATTGAATGTAGTGTTCCTCTGAACACGATCCACAACCAGTATGACCATGTTCTATTGACGACCTAATAATCCAGCGCCATCGACTCGAGGGCAAGAAATTGTATTCTATGCACGACAAGCGCATTCATGCTTTTGCGAAAACAAATTCTCTAAAACTTTCTCTCATCCCAGTCCAAATGCAACGAACCGGAAAAGCAGGTTAGCTAGCGAGACTTTAACGCCACCCACAATACTCCAGAGATGCGAGATGCAGCGCAAGTTGCCCGGTATGACTATTTCCAGACGCACACTTCAAGCAACCTTGTTATCATCACTAAGACGAAGTCAGGTCGCGCAGGCAGGCGAGTAGGTACTGAATCTGTTCCAGATTGGCTTCGTGCCCGATGCTTATTCGAACGGTGCCGCCGCCATCGAGCGTACCCAAATGGCGATGAATAAATGCGGCGCAGTGCAATCCCGCGCGAACCTCCACCTGAAAACTCGAATCCAGCGCTGCGGCCAAGTCATGACTATCCCACTGAGTTGCGGTAATGCTGACCACTGGTATATGCGAACGATCGAGACGAGGTGCAAAAACTCGCAGTGATTTTAGTTGCTGGAGACCTTCGACGAGCGTGCGGAAACTCTCTAACCATTTCGAATGCCAATTCCCAGCAGAATCATCGCAAATCTGTTTGGCAGCAACCGCGATTGAGACAATCCCAGGTAAGTTGAGGTTACCCACTTCAACCGACATGGGCCAGCGAGGAAGCGCATCCACGGATTCGCTGGCCACGCCGGTTCCGCCCCACATCATGGGCTGCAGTTTATGTTGCCACTCCTGCCGCACGAATAAAATGCCGGTTCCGGGGAGTGCGCGAAGCCCCTTGTGTGCTGCAGCGGCCAAGCAGCCTACGCCTGCTTGTTCGATATCAATTGGAATGTATCCCAATGTCTGCGAGGCGTCGACAATAAACATTGCTCCGCACTGGCGAGCGATGCGCCCCATGGCCGTAATGTCCAGCACCGATCCGGTAACATTAGATGCATGGCCAACAACCAACACATCGTTCTCGTCCCGCAAAGCGCTAGCAATGCACTGAGGATCAATCCAGCCGTGTAAGTCGCAAGGTAGAATCTCAAGCTGGATTCCACAGGACCGCTGTAGTTGATATAGAGGTCTGAGCACGCTGTTATGCTCGATGGCTGTGGTAATTACACGTTGGCCTTGGCGAATCAACCCAAACAACGCGGCGTTCAAAGCATGTGTCCCGCTACTGCAGAATGCAATTGAGTCTGCAGCCTGCGAGCCGATTAACTTCGCCGTCCACTGGCGTCCGTCCGCAACCCAGCGTTCAGCTACACGAGCGCTGGAATATGCCCCACGGCCAGCCGTCGCACCACACTCCCTGACGAATATCTCCGCCGCTTCAACGGCAGCGGACGATTTTGGCCAACTCGTTGCCGCTTGATCAAAATAGACTCTTCGATCGGATGGCATCCGTCATTAGCCCCCGATTTGAAACATGGCTCGCTCAGGCGGCTGAAAGCCAGGAGCCTCCATGCCATGTGCTGCTTTCTTTCGACTGACACAAGTCCGCACACGGTCAATCAATTGTGCTTCGTCGAGCGGGCTGCGCTTGAGCAGCTCGGACATATCCCATTCTTCCTGCCCAAACAAGCAATTGCGCATCTTGCCCTCGGCCGTCAATCTCAATCGATCACAGGTAGAGCAAAATGGTTGTGACACCGAGTCAATAAATCCGATAACTCCTTGTCCATCAGGCAGTGCGTAATCAATCGACGGCTGGCTGGCATCATCACGAGCAATAGCGTTGAGTGTGCCGAATCGAGCGTTTAACAATTCACGCACTTCTTTACCGCTGACCATCCGTAGTTTATTCCAAGCTCGTTCAGCATCCAGCGGCATGAACTCGATGAAACGCAACGGAAGGCTCTGGGCACAAGCAAATTCAGCCAAAGGAATTATCTCATCCAGGTTTAAGTCTCTCAAAACGAGCGCATTCAACCTCACCTTTAGATGCGGAAAACGTTTGGTGGCGGCGATACCATCCAAGACCGCTTGCAATCCCTTGCGCCGCGCCAGCGTACGAAATGTTTCTTCTCGCAGAGTATCAAGACTGATATTGATTCTCTTTAATCCTGCTGCTACCAAGTCGCCAATTTGTTGCGCTAGGAACATTCCGTTGGTCGTCAGCGCCAAATCGTCGATCCCTTCGATCTCGGACAGCATCTTTATCAACTGAGCGAGGTTGGGCCTCAATAAAGGTTCGCCCCCCGTGATTCGCAAATCATTGATACCCAGCCTAGCAAGTACGCGCACAAAGCTCGCAAACTGCTCAAAGGACAATAATCGTTCGCTAGGCAAGAACTCGGCGCCGACGGCAGGCATGCAATATTGGCACCGAATATTACAGCGGTCGGTTACACTGATACGCAACGAACGATGAACACGCCCAAAACGATCGACCAAAGGTTCGTAGTTTGTTGAAGCTGCGGCTGAATGATGGGTGGTCACTGCTGCTGCTGAGCAGGCTGCGGGTTGCGAGAATCCTTCACTGGATGTTGATCGTGTGGGTTCGGTGCTTGGCCGTGACAATCCACCGAGTTCGGATGAACCCACTGGGAAGTCTGATCTGTCAAATGTTCGCGTTTCCAAATTGGCACCTGCCGTTTTAGTTCATCGATTAACCAACGCGCTGCCTCAAAGGCCGCGGCACGATGTGCACTTCCTACCGCCACAGCGACACTAGGTTCCTTGACAACCACGCGTCCCAAGCGATGTACAATCATCACATCGTGGATCGCCCACCTCCTCCTGGCTTCGGCCTCCAAATCTTGCAACTGCGCGATTGCCATTTCGCGGTAACTATCATACTCTAGAAACTCGGTTTCCGTACCATCCGTCCAGCGGCGCGTGGTCCCGACGAACAGGACCTCTGCCCCGCACTCTTCGTGGGTTACATGTGCGAGGCATCGCACAATATCGATCGGATCGTCCGTAAGCTCAACCACTTATCATGCCTCAGAAACCACCTTGCAGAACGGCTTTGTCATTATCGTAGCCAAAACTACTCGTCGCTGGTTTGTAACTCAAGACTATAAATACTCTCGTTTCGCCAAAGGGTCACCTGTCACGGAAAAGAGAATTTCTACCAACCAGACTGCTACCACCCCGAGATTGTAACTACCCGGCAGCAAAAGTGTCAGTACTCAAGCCAGGCAAATTCACTCACGAAATTAAGTTACAGCGGATGTTGTTCAGCTCGTTTGCCAATCAGGGAGTCAAAGATCGGCGAAGCCATAAGCGTGGTGATAACTGCCATAATTACTAAGATGGCAAACAACTCTTCGCTGATCAGCTTTCTTTGTAGCCCGATATTGATGATGATCAACTCCATGAGTCCACGAGCGTTCATGAGTGTACCGATTCCCAACGCATCGCGATGAGACAGACCGGTCGCTCGCGCTGCCAGCCAACAGGCAACTCCTTTACCCAAGATGGCTACCACGAGAACAACTAGGCTCATCATCCACAAGAATGCTGAGTCTAGGAGTCCAATTTTCGTATTCAAGCCCGAGTACGTAAAAAACATGGGGAGCAACAATACAATGGTTAAAGGTTGGATGCGAGCAAGCAAGTCCCTGACCATCGTTCCACGCGGCATCACAGCTCCCATAACAAACGACCCAAAGACTGCGTGCAAGTGAATTTTATCAGTAAACCACGCGCCCAGGGCCATGCTCGCCAATCCGGTCACTAGCCCAATTTCCGTGAGTTCATTGTTAGCGGAAATCAAATACCGCTCTAACCTCTTCAGCAATGGACGAATCACGAAGATCGCCACCAACACGAATGCAATTCCTCCACCAATACTTGAAAAAGCCTGAGTGAGGTTGCGATCAAAGCTCGCCAGCACTAATGCCAACAAACACCATGCGGTCGCATCATCGATCGCACCTGCACCGATGGCTACCGTCCCCATTAAAGTTCCAGCCAACCCCTTGAAGTGGATGATGCGTGCCAGCATAGGAAATGCCGTGATACACATCGCTGCACCCAAGAATACGGCTGCTTCAATCGCAGTCGTACGCTGAGGAAACAGCGTCGTATATCGGTGAAAAACACAGCCCAAGCCAGCCCCCAAAACAAAGGGCGCGACCATACCGGCCACGGACACAGCCAATGAACTCTTGAACTTCCCGCTCAAGATATCGACTCGAAACTCCATGCCAACCACAAACATATACAAAGCCAATCCAAGCTGAGATGCTGGAAAAAGATAGCTCTGTGTGTCACGCGAGTTCTGGCTGGAATCCCACGGAAAAATGAACTGCTGCAGCTCTGGAAAAAACAATCCAAATAAGCTGGGACCGAGACAAACGCCCGCGATCATTTCCGCAACAACTTGAGGCTGGCCCAAGCGAGCCGCGATGACTCCCACGATGCGCGAGACGGTCAGAATCACCGCGATTTGGAAAAAGAAATGAACTGCTAGGTCAACGTTGTTCATCGTGTGGTAGGTGCTGAGAAAAACTCGCCATCTTTCGATCTACAACACGATACCTACAAAGACCACTTGCCACAACTGTAAGTCGCAATTCTTAATCCGGCCATTGGCCGTCAACCATTTTTCGCCCGACGATCTTTGATGGATCGATAACCAAGTGCTTGATACGTTGCCGCTTCCAGGTATAAGTGACATGCACCATCGAGTCATCAGTTTGGATTATCGCAGGGTAACTAAACTCTTTGCCCACTTCGTTTTCCAATACTAAGGCAGCTTGCCAAGTACGTCCGTCGCTTGATACTGCCATATTCAACGGCGATCGTTTTCCGCCCCAACGTCCAGGTTCACCGGGTACGTGGTTGTAAACGATCAGATGTCGCCCATCTTTGAGTGTAACCGCGTCGGTTCCCGAGTTTGGATTAGGCAAACTGCCTAAAGTCATCTTGCCCCAGCTTTGTCCACCGTCTGTGGATTCAACTTCAAAAATTCGGTTCTGGCGAGATCGTCCGATCGCCAAAAGACGATCGCCTCCCAAAAACAAAATGCTCGGCTGAATCGCAGCAATTTCCTTGCCGTCATTTACGGGCGACGAACGTTTCCACGTTTTTCCATTGTCAGTCGTTAACTCAAAATGAGCTCTCCAGCCGTCGAATTCCGTACTGCTGCCACACAATAAACTTCCATTGGGAAGTGCAACCGGTTTATTTTTTACTGGGCCGTCGATGTGTTCTGGCAAGCGGTAAGGTGCGTTCCATGTACGGCCGGCATCGTCACTAGTGGTGAGCATTCCCCACCAACTCTCCGGGTCGGGACCAACTTTGTAGAACAGTAGCAGCGGCCCAGATTTCACTTGATGTAGGACCGGATTCCAACAAGGATGACGATGAGGCTTGGCTGAGACCTTTTGATATTGGACACCATTGGCAACTTCGACAGGTGCGGTCCATCTACCGTTTTCTTGGCGCGACAACCATATTCCCACATCTGGGTTTTTCTCAGCCGTGCCGCCAAACCAGGCAACTACCAGCCCACTTGGTGTCTGCGCTATGGTCGACGCATGACAACTTGGAAACGGAGCTGATTCGTAGATGAATTCATTCTGCAACATTGCATTGTCAGCCATGGCGACCGACGCTACGCAGAGAGAAACACAAGTGGATAAGAGCATTTTCGAGTTAGACATAAACAAAAGACTCCGCAGTATAAAGCTCGTACAAATTGACTCGCTAATCAGATAACAACTGGTTTGCCGAGGCTGCGACGCACAATTACCCATTGACCACAATGCATTAACCAATGACTTGCCTGCAATGCAAACATAGCACCCACCGTTGGAGCATAATCGACACCGGTCGGTGCATCGAATTGACTATCGCTGGTTGTCGCCAACGCACTTTGGGTCGCTGCACGTTGTACCTTGTAAACCTGCATCAATTCATCCCTTGAGCAGAATTGCGAACGATCATTACCTTTGGCTGCTTCTTTGCCATATTTTTCTGCAAATCCACTGGGAAGAGCAGGCATACCACTAGGAATGACCTTGGCCATCATTTCATGCTCAGCCAAAATCAAATGCCCGACCTGCCAGTTCAAATGATTGCATTCGGGATGCGGGCGAAGCATCAAATTCTCATCGCTCATGTCTGCCAAGTAGGCCATGCAAACAAACTCCGCCATGTCCAGACCTGACTTGATCGCAGCTCGACTGTCCATAATGATATTTCCTCGTTTAATGAGCGCTTACTAACTTGTATAGTATCTTTACCTAACAATGCTTCGAGTACCCTGAAACTCATTTCATTGGCCTCGCCACCACCGCCAGCTTTTTACCACAACCGCGCGACAAAGGGTATCGACCATCCCCCTGCATTCACCAACAAACACTCTTTGCAATAGGCAAAGTTCATGCACAACATCAAACGTATCGGCGTGACGCGCCGTTGGTCCGACGCTGTAGTATATGCAGGCACTATCTACTTCGTGGAAGTACCTGACGATCCAAATCTAGTACCTCGTGAACAATTCCTGCAGGTGTTTCGACAAGTCGATTCGCGGCTGCAGGATTTGGGCAGTGACCTTACACGGTTGCTGCAAGTCATGGTGTATTTGCCTAATGCAAGTGATTTGCCTTTGTTTAACGAGCTGTGGGATAGTTGGATACCGGAGGGATGCGCCCCTTCGCGAGCTTGTGTTCATACCAGCCTGGCGGCTCCTGGCTATCGGGTTGAGTTGGTCATTATCGCCGCTGCAAGGGACTAAATTGGACACGATTATGCAAGACGGTTTGATGCCAATTTTTGGTGTCGGCACGCACTGGCGCAAGCTGCACGCACGGCTCGCTGGGCACATGGTTAAACGATTTCGCTGCAACGACACAGTTTTTTCGGCAATTCAGCAATTATCGAAAGTGGCGCTGTCCAACTAACCTACGCGATTTCCTCGATGGCTCAGATAATTCGAGGTGAATAGTGAAATTCCTATGCAGTTGAGGGACACAAAACTTTGCGACGGTTCAATCAGTTTATCCATGTGTCCAACATCGCTACGGAACAGAATCCCAAACTGATAGCTGAATTGATTTTGAAAAAGGCAAAGTTAACTCGGCTCAAATCGTTTGCACGTATGGCTCGGTGCTCCACCACAATTAAGATCGCGACGATCGCCAGTGCCAGCCAATACAAGATGCCCAGTCGAAGGTGCGGGAACATCAGCGGCCAGGGTGCCAACACAAGCAGCATCGCAGCATGAAACAGAGCAGATATTTTGAGGGCATGCGCTACTCCCACTCGAGCAGGCACGCTATACAGACCTTGTTGGCGATCAAAGTCAGCGTCTTGGCATGCATAAATGATGTCGAAACCAGTAACCCAAAAAGCAATCGCCAGCCCGAGCCAAAGGACCGGGTAGATGTCGTTGGGCCCTGCCAAGACCTCTTCCCCTCGCAATGCAATCCACGCACAAATAGGCGCCAAAGCCAATGAAAGTCCAAGCCACAAATGAGCGTTGGCTGTAAATCGTTTTGCCAAACTGTAACTGCAAATCCACCCCAACACTGGAAGCGCCAGAGCGATAGGTAGCCAGTTCGGTAAAAATAAAAGGCACCCAACAATAAAGCCTGTGGCCGCCGACACAAAGAAAATCCAAACTTGAGTTCTCGACAATTGGCCTGTTGGTAAATGGCGCCCTGATGTCCGCGGGTTCTTGGCATCAAACTCCGCGTCCACCAACCGATTGAACGCCATGGCGGCAGATCTCGCGGTTACCATACACAGCAGTACGCCAATCAAACGCAAACCAGTGGCTGACCAACTCACGGGCTGGGTAATCGCTCGCGGAGCCACACAAGCGAGCATGAATCCAAGCAGCGAAAACGGCAACGCAAACACCGTATGGCTAAAACGCACTAACTCAAGAAACTGAGGCAGCAAACTTTTTTGCTGTTCACCAACCCGACTTACCATACTTGACCTAAAAAATTGAAGCAAAAAACTTACAGTGCCGACATCGATCAATTGGAATAACTTTGCGGCCCATTTAGCCAGCGCGAGATTGCACCCGGGTTCTTGAAATTTAACAGCTAAGACCGGACGCCGGTGAGAGCGTCCTACTTGATTTTGCTTGTTTATCGCATGTTTCGCGAGTAAGTAAAGCGTCAGAGTGTTCAGCTCGTTCTTAGGCCCAGCAGGCAGAACCGCAGATCCTGGGAGTAAGCGTATCCCGTTTGTTTATGCGTCGTTATTGAAGAAAAAACCAGCAATTATGCAGATCGTTGTTTTCAAAGCATTTACTGTGGTATCCTTAAATTAGCTTCCAAGAATGTGGGCTGCTCTGCATCGACCGATATTGTTAACGAACCTTGAGGCATCGATTTGGCTATGTCCACAAATGGTGGTGTACGCAAAGCTCCTCGCGTTGGCCTCGTAAAAAAACTTCTATTCTCAGCCATGACTACGGTTTCATGTTTGGCTTTAATCGAATTTGGGCTCGGGTTGTTGGGTTTTGTACCAGTAACTGCGACCGAGGATCCCTTCGTCGGATTCTCTAACCAAGTTCCCTTAATGGAAGTGGTGTCAGATGAGAATGGCACACAGATTGTCAAAACCTCTGAAAACAAATTGGTGTGGTTCAATGCTCAGTCGTTCCCTTTGAAAAAGGGAGTGCGAACTCGCCGCGTTTTTTGTATGGGTGGTTCGACGACGTATGGTCATCCCTACTGGGACTCAACCTCCTTTGCTCGATGGTTGCGAGAATACTTGCCGGTGATCGATCCCAATCATCAATGGGAAGTAATCAATGCGGGCGGAATTAGTTATGCCAGCTACCGAGTTGCTGCGGTAATGGACGAACTTTCGCGGTATCAACCTGACCTGTTTATTGTTTACTCGGTCCACAACGAGTTTCTTGAGAGACGAACGTATGCCGGTATGTTCGAGAAACAACCATTTCTTATTCGGGCACAAGCGACCCTGGCAAAAACTCGTTTGTGGGCGGCATTAGATGTTCTCATGGGAAAGTTAACTCCAGCACACAAAGACCATCAGCAAAGGAAAAACAGTATTGCGAGCTCTTCTCGACGTGAAATTCTTCCCGGAGAAGTGGATGAAATTTTGAATCATACAACCGGACCGGTCGATTACCACCGCGACCCGGTTTGGCGAGAGAGCGTGCTGCGCCACTATGAAGCCAATTTGGAACGCATGGTTGCCATCGCTCGTCGCTGCGGAGCCAAGATTGTTTTTATAACTCCAGCCTCCAACGAAAAAAACTGCTCTCCTTTCAAGTCAGAATTTTCGAAGTCGATAAATGAAAGCCAGCGGCGGGAAGTTCTACACAGTCTTGAACTGGCGCGCCAGGAAGTGGGCGACGACAACCACGTACGAGCGATCGAATTATTGAAAGATGCGATTGCCATTGATCCATCCTATGCCGAAATAAGATATCGGCTGGGCCAGAGCCTCTTCGCGATCAAACAATTTACGGAAGCTCAGCAAATGCTTTCGCAGGCACTCAACGAAGACGTTTGCCCGTTACGAGGAGTGCGTGGCATTAGCGAGGCTGTGTGGCGAGTGGGCAAGCGTGCCGATGTTGCTGTCGTCGATTTTGAAGCCAAACTGCGAGACAAATGTCGCCAGGAACAAGGGCATTCGATCCTGGGTGAGGAGTATTTTTTAGATCATGTTCATCCGACCATTGATGTCAATCGCCACCTAGCCCTGTGGATTATCGAACAGTTGCTCACCAAGAAATGGGTCCAAGGGAAGTCGCCGCAGTCCCCGGTAATACAGAAGCGGTTTGATTTGATAACGGAACAGGTGCTCAGCGAAGTAGACGAGCAGGCTAACGGCGTCGCGCTGCGAAATCTAGCAAAAGTTATCCACTGGTCTGGCAAATACGAAGAGGCGGCCGGACTAGCTCGCAACGCTATGCAGTTGATTGCCGATGACCCGGAAAGCCGTTTTGTTCTGGCCGATTGCTTGAAGAACTTGCAACAATATGATGCCGCAATCGACGAATATGACAAACTATTCTCTGCACCTGTGAACTTCCCCAAGGCTCATAATCGCTTTGGCGAAGTGCTGGCAATCCGTGGGCACTATCAAGCTGCCAAGGCATATCTCCTGTTAGGTGTATTAGAAGATCCCAAGAACGCGTACGCGCAGTACCTCCTAGCCCAAGTTCATTTTGAGTTGGGGGAATTCGATTTCGCTCAGCAATGTGCGACAGAGTCCGATCGATTAGAACCTAATCAACCAAGTACGCTGGTGTTGCTGGCACGAGCCCAAGCCAGCGCTGGAAAACTCGACCAGGCCGTCGATACATTCGAGCGGGCTGGGCGCGCAGGTGCCGACACACCCGAGTTTTACAATTACTTCGGATTAGCTTTGATGTACCTTGACCGCCCCCAGGAAGCGATCGGAAATTTCCAAACTGCGGTGAAACAAGCCCCGGAATTCGCGGAAGCCCAAAAAAATTTACAAGAGGCCGTGATGCGCAGTAAGCCTACCGGCAACTAAAACGCATTGAATTTTGAAAACTGACAGTCGTAATTTGCGTTGGCAAAATACGGCACTTTGTCAAGGATTACTCCTGCGTCAAGAATCATTCCTGCGCCGCCAAACGGCATCGGCTTGCTATAAGATTAACGCATCGAAAATACGTTGTGCATAACGTTAGAGAACGTTTGGTCCAAGCCAGGAAAACAGATTTTCTCAAGCGAGGCCGACGGGGCTCGAACCCGCAACCTCCGGATCGACAGTCCGGTGCTC
>CAZVBC010000085.1:0-21460 GCA_964625155.1 uncultured Pirellulaceae bacterium | reverse complement strand
GATCGAGCTGATTGCTCCAAACATGCATGTGCGTGTCGACCACTCGATCCGCTGCAGAATTCGCCAGTACGGCATTTGTCAGCCCTGTAGCAGCCGGCGAAGTTGATTGGCTAGCCGAGAGGCAACCAGCAACCGCACTGCTAGTACATGTAATTAAGAAATTCCTGCGATCGTTGGGGCTGCGCATGGTTGATAGTAATTTAATATCGATGGACTCTGGTAGGCCATTACATCCCTTTTACACCGAAATGTCGCAGCGCGATATTCACTAAACGTAGTTTGGAGTAGGCGGTCGGTAGTTGCTCAGGTCGATCGACTTGAACCAATCTATCGTCTTACCCAATCCTTCACGCAGTGAAATTCGGGGCTGCCAACCGAGACGACTCTTGGCCAACGTAATATCTGGTCGTCGGCGCGTAGGATCGTCGGCTGGCAATGGTCGGTGCACTAAGTTGACGTTTGTACCAGTCAACTCGACGATCAGCTCTGCCAATTCTCTGATCGTAAACTCACCGGGATTCCCAATATTTACTGGCCCCACAAAATCATTGGGCCCATTCATCATGCGCATGATACCATCCACAAGATCGTCACGATAACAAAATGCGCGTGTTTGATTACCATCGCCGAAGAGAGTGATTTCGTTGCCAGTCAGTGCTTGGCGAATAAAATTTGAAACCACACGACCATCGTACGGATGCATTCTTGGTCCATAAGTGTTGAATATTCGCACGATGCGAATATTGACCTTGTTCATCCGGTAGTAATCCATGAACAGCGTTTCGGCTGCTCTTTTGCCTTCGTCGTAGCAAGCCCGTGGACCAATCGGATTTACATTGCCGCGATAACTCTCTGGCTGTGGATGAATTTCTGGGTCGCCATAAACTTCAGATGTACTCGCCAGTAGTATTTTCGCTCCACAACGTTTTGCCATCCCCAACATGTTGATCGATCCCATAACGCTGGTCTTGATCGTCTTGATGGGATTGAACTGATAATGTCCAGGAGCTGCAGGACAAGCCATGTGATAGACTTGATCGACTTCTAGAAAAATGGGGAGGGTCACGTCATGCCGAATCAGTTCAAAATTTGGTTTGGCCAACAGATGGACCACATTCGATTTCTGGCTGGTGAAGAAGTTGTCGAGGCAGATGACATCATGTCCCTCGCCGACCAGACGCTCACATAAATATGACCCAAGGAATCCCGCGCCACCAGTTACCAAAATGCGTTTAATCTCAGCCACACGATCCTCGCGAATAAGTCGTTACGCACCAAAGGTGTTCTGATATAAGTGAATTTCAAGGCGCTCGCTGCAATCCACAATTTTGATTTGCGCGATCAACCACGGATCGCCGGTGCCGGTCCGGAATACAGAATTCGCTTGCAACACTTCAAACCGTCGAACTAGTATCGCTCGGTTTTGTTCTATGTAGGCCGCTCCGACCATTAAGCAAATAACGGGCAGGGGACTTCTTGTTCGATCTTGGATTATCGACCTATTAAGCCAGATTCGTTGGTAAGATTTTTGGCAGCCGCTTGCCCGTTACAACCGGCGCAATCCATCCTCTTTCATGGCACAGGGAATCTCTTCGTCAACTTGATCAATCCGTTTGAGAATCTCAGCATCGAGAATCAGGTCGCGAGCTTGTAGGCTCTCGTCGAGCTGTGCGACAGAAGTTGCGCCGATGATTGTCGATGCAACAAAGTCGTGTTGGCGACTCCAGGCAACCGACATAGCGGTCAACGACAGCCCAGCGTCCCGCGCTATTTCAGCCAAGCGTCGTGTAGTCTCAATAGTGCGTGGATTGACGAAACGTTGTGCCATCGCTTTTTGGCGTGGCCCACCCGTAGCCAAGTAGTCCGTAAACCTGCCACCCGGCGGGAGACCATCGTTGTATTTACCCGTCAGCATCCCGCCGCCTAAAGGCGAGAAGGGAAGTAGGCTAACGTTCTCTCGACGGCAAACTTGTGCCAATTCACTCTCGCAGCGCCGATTGATCAAGCTAAAATTGTTCTGCACAGTGTCGTAACGCGCGGTGCTGTACTGCTGGGCTGCCCACAGACTCTTCATTACACCCCAGCATGTTTCGTTGCTGCATCCGATGACGCGTACTTTTCCCTGCTCCATTAATCGCGTCAGGGCTCCCAGAATCTCTTCGTAACGCATGCCATGATCGGGCCAGTGTGTTTGGTAGAGGTCAATGTAGTCCGTTTGTAATCGACGCAGACTTTGCTCGAACGCCAACTTGATTTGCCTCGCATCCAAGGCCGTGTGGCCGTGCCGTATTGGCGGTACAAACCAACCGTGTGCAGGCCCCGCAACCTTTGACGCGATAATGATCGATTCCCGTGGCTTGGTTTTCATCCAACGACCGACAATTTCTTCGGTTAAACCAATAGTTTCGGGTTTAGGTGGGACCGGATACATCTCTGCGGCATCCAAGAAATCGATGCCAGCGTCAAAAGCCCGATCCATGATACGATGTGCCGTACTCTCGTCGCACTGAGTGCCAAAGGTCATCGTTCCCATGCAAATATCGGAAACGACAATCGCACTACCACCAAGTCTTCTGCGCTGCATTTCTCTGTTGTCTCCCAAACCAGTATTACCAAATACTCGTCCCAAGCCATTTATCGAAACTCAGTCAACGTAGTCCAGCTATGCGAGTCCATGGCGTGTTGTACAATCGCTGGCGGCATGTTTTAATGCCTCGCCGTTGTCCGCCATTTGTTGCTTACATTGATCTTGTTCACACGTGGGTGTGCGATGCTTGAACTGTACAACCAAATCCAAGAAGCCTGTCAGTTTATACGAAGTCACTGGAATCGGGAGCCTCACGCCGGCGTAATTCTTGGTACAGGCTTGGGACCATTGGTCGAGCAGATTGAAGTCGAAGCGGCCATTGACTACGAACAGATTCCACATTTCCCAAAATCCACTGCCGTTAGTCACCGTGGCAGATTGGTTTGTGGCAATCTATGTGGGTTACCCGTGATGGTCATGGAGGGGCGATTTCATATGTATGAAGGTTACCCCCTCAAGAAAATAACTTTGCCCGTACGGGTGATGCGTCATTTGGGTGCGCAACTGTTGATCGTTTCTAACGCGGCTGGTGGCATGAATCCCTATTATTCATGTGGAGACATCGTGGTTATCGACGATCACATTAATCTCATGGGCGATAATCCGTTGATTGGGATTAACGATGATCGACTTGGGCCGCGATTCCCCGATATGTGCGAACCCTACGATCGTCGGCTGAGTGATAAAGCACTCGAGATTGCTCGGGCAAAAAACATTGTGGCTCACAAAGGCGTGTTTGTCGCTGTCGCTGGACCAAACTTAGAGACTCGCGCGGAATATCGTTTTTTGCGAGCAATCGGAGCTGACGTCGTAGGTATGTCTACGGTACCCGAAGTCATCGTGGCGGTACACTGCGGCTTGCGCACGGTTGGCTTCTCCGTGGTTACCGATATGTGTTTACCCGACGCTCTCGAGCCGGCAAACGTGGCCAAGATCATTGCTACGGCTAATGCCGCCGAGCCCAGTTTACGAGCGCTGGTAATGGGCGTACTGCAGTCAGAACATGAACTTTTGCTCGGTAGCAAGAAATAACGCGGCCTCAAATTCGATTGCTGATGAGAACTGAATGAGTGCGACGGAAGCTTCCTGTGCGGAACTCGTAAAAGAATCTTGCGAGTACGTGCGCAGAGTCTGTACCCTTGAACCACGCGTGGCAATCATTCTGGGAAGTGGTTTGGGTAGACTAGCTGATGAAATTGATTCACCTGTCAAGATTCCCTATGTCGATATCCCATCTTTCCCGCGAGCCTCTGCGACAGGCCATAAAGGCAATCTTGTATTTGGTTCGCTGAATGGTGTTCCAGTCGTCATCATGCAGGGTAGAGCACACCGTTATGAAGGTTACGGCGCTGCAGAAGTTAGTTATCCCATTCGGTGCTTACGACAACTAGGTGCTCGTACTTTGCTAGTAACCAACGCTGCCGGTGGATTAAATCCGAGATTTCAACAGGGAGATATCATGGTCATTGATCAACATCTGCACTGGCTGTGGAATCGCAGGCAGGTAGTCCCATGCTCGTTTGATGAAGATCAAGCAACGCTAACAGACTGTGTTTCCAGGTCCGCGTCCCCCTATTGCGAATCGCTGATTGATCTGGCAATTGAGTCTGCGCTGCAACATAGAAAAAGATTACAGCGAGGTACCTACATTTCGACTCTCGGACCGACTTACGAAACGCGCGCAGAGTATCGCATGTTTCGCACGATGGGAGCAGACGCAGTCGGCATGAGTACAACCACTGAAGTGCTTGCGGCACAGGAGTTGAAAATGCCAGTGCTGGGGCTGTCTGTGATTACAAACGTTGCCTCTACCGATATACCCAGTGGCACGACCCACGCCGAAGTGATCGACATGGGTCTGCAAATTGAACCGATACTCAAACGTATTCTAAGTGGCGTGGTCGCGAGACTCGAATTCTAGAAAATTCCACCGCCACCGCCACCGCCAGCACCGCTACCAAAACCACTTCCCGTACCGCCGCCGAAACCTCCTTGGCCAGAACCTCCGGTCGTTCCCGCACCGCCGCCAGTAGTTCCAGAAACAAAATTGAACGTAAATACTTCACCAATTCCGGTAAAGAACGGAGTCGGTGAAATGCGAACATACCGGCGATCCGCAGATACAACCCCCGATACCGAAAGACTTGCCCCTTCGGTCAACGTGGTAATTTCCGGTTGGTAACCTACTGCACCCCGGATCGGAAAACCAAACCCGCCAAAACCACCAAGCTGTTGCTGCATAGCAACAAACGGGTTCGTTCCCGAATCGCTACTGGAACCCATAAATTGGCCCAACACGCTTCTAGCGGTTGCAAGCTGCTTTTGATGAACACTCGCCAAGTGTGCCTGCGCGATAGGTTCGTCACGGTGTCCTTGTTTTACCGCCACATTGATCACGGCATCCTTTTCATTTAATGCAACTTGCTGAACAATCTTCTTTTGGTCACTGGTGCCGTAGTCCGTCAAGATCTCAACGGTCGCTTTCCCACCTGAGACCTTGCCCCACACGCGACGGAGTAAAATGTCGTATTGACCAGAAAACCCTTGTGAGCAAACGTAATACTCCGAATATCCGTCTACTGAGGATTTCCGGCTCGAACTCGATTCATCGCCCAGATACACTCCGCCACTGGCCGTTGCCTTGTTGGACAACGAGCAAATCGTACCCGCTGGCTCTTGAACACGAATATCGATGTCAGCTTCGCCAGTCCAAGAGACGCGGACCACAAGATCGCGGCGCAGAGACTGCTGAACGGCCGATTCGAAAGCTTGGGCTTCGACAACTCGACCTTCCCGTTGCAGTCGTACAACCGTGGCACGCGCCAATAAATGTGCATCCTGTGCAAGTTTAGCGTAATCGTCGGGCCAAGCTTTGCTCAAGACTCCCACGCACGCCCACCGCAAAGCCTCCAAATCGTTTGTTTCTCTTGCCAAGGGTAAAGCCAATGCAAACACGTCATACCGATGGGGCTCGGTCATAGCCACATCGCGCAACAGACTCAATGCTTCACCTTTCATTCCATGGCGAGACAAATATTCTGCAATCTCGATCGACTTGGAAACCGATCCCTTAAAGTCCAAAGCACTCAACAAAACTCTTTCAATTTCCTCCGTAGGATACTCACATGCCTGCATCGACATGCTCAGTGCCGAGTACATCCACGGTTGGGGATAACCACTGCGCAACAAGCTGTTTACTAAATCAACCACACCCTGAAACTCGTCCCGAGCACTCGCAGGGTTTTTAGATGCCAAGTGTTCTTTAGCCTTCGCAATACGGTCACGCACGATCTGGCGAACTTCAGCGTCCAGAATTGCCCGCGTCTTTTCATCAGCATCCTCAAACCGCGAAACCAACGAGTCCCAGTTCGTCGCCGCGGATGAATCACCTTGATGCATCGGCAATTTGCTGGAACGTCCACTGGCGGCTTCAGCCTTCGAGGTGATCGGACGCCGACTAGGAGACGGTGACTTTGTCGGCTCGTCAGGAACTGCAAACATGCCGCCCATACCCATGCCGCCCATGCCGCCACCCATACCTCCCATGCCGCCCATGCCGCCACCCATACCTCCCATGCCCATGCCGCCCATGCCGCCGCCCATACCTCCCATGCCGCCCATGCCTCCCATCATTCCCCCCATGCCTCCCATCATGCCACCACCTCCAGCCATCGGTGGGACCACGATATCTCCAACTGGGTAAATTTTATGGATTGGCTCAGCGTCGGCCTTGTCTCGGCTAGTAATCTGCAGCACTTCGTCTTTGATTAGATAAGTCAGTTCCAATGGTTCGAGAATCAACCGAAGAGCAGATCGAACCGACAGCTTAGGAATGGACAAAGTAATTGGACTATCCACCGCAACACCCAAGGTATCGAGTTCCGTCTGGTCAATCCAAATCGAAATCTTTTGTTCGTCAGCGATTTGCTCAAGCACTGTGTTGAGTGGAGTGCCATTAAAATCGGGAGATGTGTCTGCCTTGAGAGCCTGATAAATTAATCGCTCACCGGGGCTGGAGCCGGATGCCAAATCGATGGCACCATAGCGTTCTTTGCGGCGAGCCGACACAGCTTGCCAAACGTCCGCAGGGGGATAGACAATCGGCGGCTCGCCGGCGAATGGAATGGCCGCTTGCTCAACACCGCGCATCGAGTCAACAAATCCTTGTTCGCGTTCCTCAAATGCTTCGATCAGTAACGCATAATTCGAAATGATTGAACTCTTTTCGCGTGTCACCGAATCCAATGGAGTCCTGCGAGCAAGCTGACTGATCGATGTGGCAACTTCTTTGCTGGCTTCTAGATAACGCTCTTCGGCCATCAAGAAATTAAACTGCTCGACCAACTGATGGAGTGATGATTCACGTCGCTGGGTATCGGCCAACAGACGTTCGCTCGCAGCGCGACTGGCGTCGATGGCGATCGATCGATTCACTTGATCATTAAATTCAGCTTCGCGTCTAGCAGCAACTTGCACAGCCGACTGAACACGATCGCGCAGTTGCGAACGAAGCGAAGGATCCAAGTCCACTGCTTGATCCACTTCCTCCAGCAAGGCCTTTAGACTGTTTTTTACACCGAGTGGATCCTTGGCCATCAACTGTTGAGCGCGATGCACACGATTGCGCACGTCAGTCTCCAGCGCTTGAGCACTCAAGCGACGCGCTTCTTCCTCTTGTGCCAATAGATTTCCAGCACTTAAGCTCTCATCTGAAACCAAAGGTTGATCAACCAATCCGACTTGAGGAACCACCTGCGGCTCGACCGGTTGTGCATCGATGGCAGGCGCTGGTTCGCTCGTTGCTGGCTCTTGCGCGAACGCCTCTGTTGAACTCACCTCGGACTGAGGTGCAGCAAACGGATCGGCGCTGGTGGTCTGCATAAACTTGCCAGCAGGAACAGTCTTGTCGAGCGATTTTTTGGCAGCCTTCAGCAGCCGTTCCGCCTCGCCGCTATTAGGATCTTGCCGCAAGGCTTCTTCAGCGATTCGCAGTGCAGAAGGAAAATCCCCGGATTTAAGAGCAAATTCAGCCGACTTGACCAAACTCTGTGACGAGTCCGCCATGACCAAACTCATGGCCTTCAACCCTGCAGATCCAAGTGATGGTAAATTCAATCCGCCATCTTTGCTGGCCGTCTCGAGTACTTTTGGTAAGAAGGCCATGTCAATGTGACTGGTCTCTGGAGCCAAGTTCCACTTCAAGGTGACTGGTTTGTCAACCACGCGCACTTGAACAATCGCGGTTCCAGAAGCTGATTGGCCAGAGCTCTTGCCCACAATTACCGTGTCGCGGTCAACTCGCAACGGCGGAAACCGATTTGGGAAATGGTTCGACAGACAAGTAGGCAATTCGACCTTTTCAGGCCACATAACCGGTGTCGCAGAACTGACCGCTAAAGCACGACCAATCTCTTGAGTCGATGCTGTGATTTCACTCTTAGACAAAAGAACGCCACCAGTATGGTTCGCAATTGCCGCTAATGTTGCAATGTCTACGTAAGGTCCAATTGCGAATGAGCTGACGCAAATGCGAGCGTTTACCAAGCGGTCGATTAACTGGCGATGCTGGTCCGGCGAAAGAAACTTAGAGCGGTTGATTCCATCACCGATGTAAATCACCACTCTTTGGCTTGCCGCATTCGAAAAAAGGGATGCTGCCGTCTCCAGCGCCATGGATAGGTTCGTCGTTCCCAAAGGAACTCGCAACTTCAACTTATCAAAACCAGCCAACCAATGTGGACTACCTGGCTGAACCAAGCCACTGGTTAACTTGACACTCTTGACGTCGCAGGCAACCAGTCCGACCGTCGAATTGGCAGGCAAGTTGTCAGCGATCGCCTGAGTAATTTCCAGAGCATCATGCCGAATTAGCCCAGTTTGAGTCGCCGAAGTATCGACCAATAAGACAACTTCGTATCGCTCGGGCAAAGGCAAGTTGCCCGCCGAACTCGGCTGAAGCGAAAGAGCGAAAAACTTAGCTCCCTCCGCATCTTCAAAAGTCGCCCACCGGCTTTCACCTCCGACAGATGGCTCGCCGGCAGCCATGCTGGCCGGGCCCACCACACTCAAAAAACATGCCGCCACTAACGCGAAAAGAGGCTTCGCTACCGACATTGCAAGCTTCGCTACCGACATTGCAAAATGCTCCCGAAAACCGAAGCGAACTCAAAAGACGACTCTATGAAAATTCCCCCGACACTGCATTCTATTTGCTCTAGTCCGCCATCGCCAATGGAAAACCTCAAAAATGCACTGTGGGGGAAGCATCAGTCATGAACTAAGCCAGCGCCAAAACAAACATGCCTGACAAGCTATTAATACTCTAAAGCACTTTCGTGATTCGATTTCTTGCTCAGTTTGGACTGGTTGGTTCTGCACGAGTTGCACATGCCATACCGAAAGCAGTTTAACACTGTCATTCCCCCCATCTTCACTTCAAAACGTAAGGCTTCGCCCATTGATAAATTGCGTCTATGCACTCCGTATCCCAACGAAATCTGCACGAACTCGATCTCCACGAACTCGGCTTGAGCGAAATTTTTTGCCAAGCGCGGAAGAGCTATAGGCAAAAACGTTAATTTGCCCGTCAAGCTGCTGCATGTAGCGTTTTGCTGCAATCTGCGCAAAATCATCCACCACCTCAAAGGACGTGCAATCGGCCAGCAAAGTCTGCGCAGTCGGCACTTTCATCCAAATTTACTCAATCGCCACATTCGGTCCGACCGATAGCTGTGATACTGACTAAGTACAAAAAAGCCTGCGAGGAGCCATGCGGCAATGCCCACTCTATTTTCGCTTCGATTTACGTCGAGCCTGGCTGGTCGGTTTACCATGTTGCTGTTAGTGGTTTCCAGTTCAGTACTGGCACAAGGACCTGGTTGGCTCGATGACTCGGATGTCGAACCGACCGCCGCGCAAAACAACGTGCGACGTGAACCTCAACCCATTCGAACGGGCGGTTTTGTACAACAACTGCGCTCGCTTAGCGATGGAATATTCAAATCGAAGGAGCCCCAAAACGGTTCGCAGAAAAGTGTACGCCCCAACGTGCCGCCAAATGCACAACAAAATCCATGGAGCAGAGCCGCCGAACGCGCTCGCCAAAATCCTGAACAGGTACAGCGATTTAGTGATTCCATCTCGCCCGAAATTAACTCACGTCGGGCACCAACGCCTCCTGAAGACGGTCGCCTGCTGCCACCTCAACCCAGTGGAACCTATTTGCTTGACAGCCAAGCTCGATCGCGACCATGGACACCTCAAACTCCCTCTCCACTTGAGGCCCCGCGCACAACTGATGAACAGGTCCAAATAACTTCTGGTGAAGATGAGTCGAAACGTACCGACGTACGCGGGAGTGGGGCTGCATCTCGATTCCAAGCAGCCAGCCAACCAAAAAAACCAGCTGCGGATTCCAATCGAGAACCGTCCAGCAGTTTGGAGCCACCCGAAGTTCGGATCTCAGAATTCAATTCCAAAAAACAAGCGCGCGCTAGTTCCAAGAATTCGCAGAAGAACCTCCATTCAAACATAGACAGCGAATCAGTTTCTTTGCCGCGTCCGACTGGTTCTTTGTCCGTCCCCGAAGGGAAAGTACAGGCACCCAAAGTTGCCCGAAAATCGCCACCCAAGCGAGACAGTGCGGTCGCCCAAGATTCTGCTGACAAATCGACTGTCCAAACTCGCGATCCATCCCGGTCACCAACAAATCGTGAGCCTGTGATACCTCAGCCATCTCAGCCACAAACGAAACCGGTGGCGATACCTAACGTCTCTCAGTCACTGCCATCACTCGCGCCTGGAAACGGTACTGCATCTAGTTTCTCAAACAACTCCAGCAGTTCTCTATCGTTGCCGCCCACGACAGGCAATGAGAGACGCAGCTCTGAGACCGTCAGACCAGAAACGCCGAGCCTGAACGCGGTCCCCACAATCCCCGCAAGCCCGCGAGTTACTGGAGCGATCGTGGGATCGATGTTACCTTCGCTAATTTCACAAACTCCACCAGCGCCGGGGCCAGCGTCGTCCAGTAGTGCTGGTCAGGAAACTCTGAAACCCCAAGTTTCGCGAGAAAGCAATTCAGCAACGTCAAACCAACTCCGCAATTCTAATCCTTCAACACCGGTGCAGTCTGGTGTTCATCCACCGCGCGGTCTGTTGAACATGGAAATCCCTCACATAACCGTTCAAATGTTGGGCCCCAGCGATCTGCAAATTGGGATGCCAGCGGACTACCAAATCGTTGTTCACAATCAAGATCGAATTGGCGTGAGCGGAGTTTTACTTAGTCTCGATGTGCCCGCCAGTGTCAACATCGAGCGACTACCGTCAAATCAAGGTGAAGTCCGACTTGAAAAGTCGGATGACAATTCAAACGTATTGACCTGGATTCTCCCCGAAATGCCAGCCAATGTGCTGGCCAAATTGCCTATTCGGATGACAGCTCGCGACGCTCGTAATTTTGCTGTAGCCATGGAATGGACGGTCGTGCCACAAGCTGGTAATAAACAAATTGAAGTACGGCAAGCCCAATTGCGATTAGCACTCGAAGGACCAAGCGAAGTTGAGTATGGAGTACCACACGTCTATCGATTGCGCCTCAGCAATCCAGGCAATGCACCTGCCAAAAACGTGGTCGTAAACCTAAATTCAAATTCCAATGGTTCGAGCAGCTCGGAAATCGGCGATGTCGGACCAGGTCAAGAGCAAGTCGTCGATGTGGAGCTCACGTTTCAGCAGCGGGGCGCCGTAAAGATAGCCGCTGAAGCATCCAGTGGTCCTAATTTACGCACGCAGTCCAACATCGAAGTTCAAGTCCGTCAAGCTGCATTGTCTGCCGCACTGGTAACGTCACCAGTGGCATTGTTTGGTGCTCCCACTCCATGTGAAGCTAAAATTACCAACGCTGGCGATGCCGAAGCCAAAAACGTGAAAGCCTCAATTATGTTGCCCAGCGGCTGCACATTTACTTCCGCTCCTCCAGGGGCGACCGTTAAGGGCAACGAGTTGGTTTGGAGTCTGCCACGGTTGGCTGCAGGCGACACAGCAACGTACCAGTTTCAATTCAGCTCGAGCAAACCTGGTACTCAGTCGATGTTACTGGCTTGCGTCGCAAGCGGTTCAATCCAAGCTCGGAGTGAGGCCAATTTTGAAGTCGAAGCTGTCGCCGATCTGAAGTTGGTTGTTAATGATCCCCCGGCACCGGCAGCGGTAAACTCAGAAGTAGTCTACGAACTGACCGTTACCAATCGTGGCTCGCGCGACGCGTCGAGCGTCAAGGTGCTGGCACAGTTTTCCGATGGTATTGAACCGATTCGAGCAGACGGAGCAAAACACCGCATCGTGCCCGGCCAGGTGCTGTTCGAGCCCATTGATAACATCCAACCGGGGCAAACTTTGCATATGAAAGTGATCGCCAAAGCAACACAAGACGGAACCCATCGCTTTCGAGCTGAAGTGCGCTGCGATGAAAACGAAACTCGGCTAGTGCACGAACTATCCACTCGATTTCGAGACTCTGTCCGGAGAATGGCTGCTCCGCCAAATTCCACCATGTATCGCTGAGCTTCAAAAAACTATTTCCACTTGGCTTATGCCCCTGTTTCGAAGCGAAACTAGGATTCATCTAGTTTTGAAGAAAGCCTTACCTTATTGGGTGCCTGCGAGACTTGCTGACAATCTTGTGCGAAAAGCCCGAGAGTTCACCGGGGGGCGGACTCTCGGGCAAATCGCTTTCTCTAAGCCGCTTTAGCTGGTCGGCTGGATGCTACAGTGCACAGAATTTCTCGGTTGCTTAAAAACCTGAATTCGAGAGATTAATTTTGAGCAGCGAACGGAGAATGTGTAGATTATCTGTAGAGTTAACCGACTTTTGCCGCTACGCTATTAAGTGTTGTTGAGTAAGTCTTATTGGGAATGCTGTTAGGCGACCAGCACTTGGAACAGCGTGCATGCGCAATCTCGCGAGAATGAAGCAATTCAAGCTCGTGTCCGATGGCGAAGAATTAGGCACCGATTCAGAGTGTAAGTCCTGAGCATTTCAGAGAATGCCGGCTCGTATCGAGGAAGTTTCCATGAGTTCTGTTGCTCCATCGCGGCGGCTCACGATTCCACCCACTCTCCGCGCGCAATTAGCAGATTTTCGCAAGCGGGTGTGGAAAACGAAGATGCTCGAGGCGGTCACGCTGGCATTGTCGGGTTTGTTATTTGCATTCCTGACCGTGTTCTGCATTGATCGAATTATCGACCCACCGCGATCGGTTCACTATGGAGTCTTTGGTTCCGTCGTGTTGCTTTGGATGAGCGTTCCCTATGCGTTCCATCGCTGGGTTTGGCAAAATCGAAGTCTGAAACAAGTAGCCAATCTGTTGCGCAGACGTGAACCGAATATTGGCGATCAACTGCTCGGTGTAATTGAATTGGCTGACAGCGCTACCGAACAAGCGCGTTCGCCTGTCCTGTGTGCTGCGGCCATTGAACAGGTCGCGCAAGCAGCTCAAAAGCGAGACTTAAATCTGGCCGCGCCAAAATCACGTATTCGCAACTGGTCTGTCACAGCCACGATCACTGGCAGTTTAACATTGGTGCTGGCGGCGCTAGTGCCAGCGGCCGCTTGGAACTCATTGACTAGATTGGTAGCCCCGTGGCGTGAAACTCCTCGCTACACATTTACACAAATTCATCCCTTACAAAATGAGGTTGTTGTACCCCACGGCGAGTCAGTGACGTTGACAGTTTCGCTCACCGAGAGTACTCGGTGGCGCCCCGGCAGGGCCTCCCTTGAACTCGATCGACTTCCCGGCATGGTTGCCCAGCTCCAGGGACATGATTATGAATTTCAAATACCGCCACAAACGTCTGACAGTGGCATGTATTTGCGTGTTGGTGACTACGTACAAACCATTCGTCTAGTGCCAAAGCTTCGGCCAGAGTTGGTCGATGCTCGAGCTCAGGTCACTTTGCCAGAGTATCTGGAATTGCCGACCGCCGTTGAAAAGGACGTACGGGGAGGTGTATTAAGTGCCGTCGAAGGAAGTCATGCGATCGTTGCTGCGAAAGTCTCGCGCTCACTTCGATCGGCAGCAGTTGGCGGAATGGCAGTTGATGTTGAAAGTGATAGATTTCGATCGCCCAGCCTCCCCATCACGTCCGAGCAACGTAATGTTCAGCTCTCGTGGAGCGATGCTGACGGATTATCGGGTTTTCAACCATTTGAGTTAGCAGTAAAGGGAATTCCCGACGAACCGCCATCGGTTGCAACGCAAGACTTGCCTCGACAATCGGTCATTCTCAATACCGAGCAGATCAATTTTACCGCGTTAGCCGCTGATGATTTTGGCGTAAAAAACATCGGGCTCAGTTGGCGTGGAATCGATGATGCGCTGGTTGGCAAACCAGCCATTGGAGAACGTTTGCTGGCGCCTGGCGGACCCGATCAAAACTCGATTCAAACGCCGGGCGTATTTTCAGCATCGGCGCTGGGTATCGATCCTCAACCGATTGAAGTGCGCGTGTGGGCCGAAGACTATTTGCCCAATCGTCCGCGCGTTGAATCTGCACCCCATACTTTTTTTGTGCTTTCGCCCGAACAGCACGCGATCTGGATGACCGAACAACTGAGCAAATGGCATCGATTGGCGCTGGATGTGCGCGATCGCGAAATGCGTTTGCACGAGACCAATAAGCAGCTCAGAAATACGCCGCCAGGAGAACTGGAAGGTGATGCGCTAGCTAAACGTCTGCAAGACCAGGCGACTGCGGAGGCTGCCAATGGCCGTCAGTTGGCAAACTTGTCGCGCGCTGGCGAAGACCTCATTCGACAGGCGTCACGCAACTCAGAGATTGGTGTCGGGCACTTAGAAAAGTGGGCTGAAATGCTGCAGATCTTGAAGGACATATCTGCCAATCGTATGCCTTCGGTCGCCGACTTGCTCAAACAAGCTGCGGTTCAAAATGCAATGGCTGCAAATAAATCGAACGCAGGACCTAAAGCCGGCCAAGTTCGAGCTAGTTTGCCAGGCAACCCCAATGCCGCAGAAGTCTCGCCCGAGTTAGAGAACAAGCCCAAGATGCCAACCATTTCCGATGTCGAATCTTCTCAGCAACCAGCCGAAGACCTGCTTGCCAAAGGAGAGGAGAGTAAGAAGAAAAAGAAACCGTCTCAGCCAAGTTTGCGCCTGCCGACAACAACCTTACTGGGACCGGCTAGTGCGAGTGAGCAAGAGCAACCAGAGGAGCCTCAAGAAGAACCAGAGAAAATGGATCAAGCCGTACAAGAACAAGCGGATCTGCTGGCTGAGTTTGAGAAAATTGCCGAGGAACTGAACGCTATCCTGGCAAATCTCGAAGGTAGTACTTTGGTAAAAAGATTGAAGGCTGCCGCACGACAGCAAATGCAGGTTGCTGACCGGATCAGCGAACGAATCGATTCGGTTTTTGGCAATCCTGCGACTGGCGAACAAGAAGACCGCACTGCGCTTGCAGAACTGGCCGGCGTCGAAAAGCAGAGTAGCCAAACGGTGTCGTATATCATGGACGATATGTATGCTTATTACGAACGGCGGCGCATGAACCAATTCAAGTTGGTATTTGACGAAATGCGTCAGGTGGCAGTTGTCAACGCGCTCGACGAACTTGGCGATGAAATCTCAAAAGTTCAAGGAGTATCCATTGCGCAGGCCGAATATTGGTCGGATAACTTGGATCGCTGGGCCGAGGATTTGGTCGATCCGGCATCTAGTGGAGAGTGCCCCGGGGGTAAATCTGCCGACAGCTTACCTCCCTCGGTCATACTCGAAGTCTTGAAGATCTTGGAAGGCGAAGTCAACCTGCGTGAGGCCACTCGCGTCGCCGAAAAAGCTCGACCCGGCTTGGAAAAAATGAAACATGAAATTGAAGCAACCAAATTGAGTGAAACTCAAGTTGCTTTGCAAGAACGGCTCGGGGCAGTCTGCGATCGCATCGAACAATTGCCTGACGGAGCAACTCGCTTTGCCAAAGACTTAGGGCTTTTGCGGTCAGTTGACAACGTAATGCTGCAAGCTGTAGATATTCTCCGGTCCGGAGAAACCGGCGAACCAGCAATCGCGGCCGAAACCGAAGCGATTGAATTGTTATTGAAGAGTCAGCGAGTCAATCCTAAAGCGGGTGGCGGAGGAGGAAATTCTCCTGGCGGTGGTGGCGAAGGAACGACACAAGATTCGGCATTGGCATTAATTGGCGCCGGAGTTAATCCGAACGAGAAAAAAGAAACTCGCGAAATCCAGCAGGCGACGGGCGAAACAGGAAGCATCCTACCCGAAGAATTTCGCGCCGGCTTGGATATCTATTTCAGTAAGCTCGAAAAAGGTGAATGAGCTATGTCTCTGCTTGCCTTGGCGAGGTGCTGTGTTCGGTACCACAATTCTGCGAATGCCTTACGCGATAAAAAATCGCCTGTATGGCTGGAACTTTGTCGCGCTGGACGAATCGTCTGGCTGGGTTGTTTGGTCATCTATGTCTCCACAAGCTCGCTGGCTCTGGCAATTACGCCTGAACTGAAACACATCGTTTTTATGGAATTGGAGTTCGTAAAGAGGGTCTGTCAATTAAATCCCGATCAGCAGCGGGTACTTGAAGAATTAGACGACAAGTGGATCGAGTCGGTTACGACAGATGTAGGCACGCAGCGATTTGCCAATGGATTTGTGCGCGTGCTGGGACTTGGTCCAAATGCGGATCCGGCTTTACCCAAAGCGAAAGCAAATGCGCTGGTTGTTCAGCTCAACAAACAAATTGACAAACTTTTAAATGAAGATCAAAAACAGCAATTAGCTGACGAGCGCAAACTACGAGAAGACTTCAAGAAGGATGCCATGCTCGAACTGCTGTTGATCTGCTTGGATCGCAATGTTGGGTTGACGACGAAACAACAAGAATCGCTGAAAAACGACTTGAAATTATGGGCTCGCTCAATGGATTTGCATGCGACGAGTTACCTGATCAACGAGCGGTTTGTTCCCAGTTATCCTTCGGCGGTTCTACGACGTCATTTAACGACCAGCCAGATGACTATACTTAATTCATTGCAACGAATCGATTTTTCTCGTTCCGGCGGTGCTGTACAACCGGTTGGCATGCTTCCCGGATTGCCCGCAGGCATGATCAGAAATTGAAAAATTGAGATTGTCGATGCGTGTGAATCGATTCTTGCCAACGAAAGACTTAAACGAGGCGACGTGCCGACAGCTCGCAGCGCTGTGTCACCTGTTAGTTACTGGAATTCGTATCGCAGGGCTCACTATAGGGAAGTCGAGAGCTGAAGCACCAAAGAGAGGTAGTGCGGTTATCTTTTCCTTCGCGGCAATTGCGATTTGTTTAATTTGCCACTCCGTTTATGGGCAAAACGATCATTGGTTTGATTCTTGGGTTTTTCAGGGACGCCAACAAACGGACTTTCGTCAGAAATTAGAGTCGCAATTAGATGCCCAATTGGCCATTCTCAATCGCGATCTCGAATTATCGAACTCTCAGTTGGATAAATTGCGAACTGCGGGCAAGGGAGACATTAATCGGTTCTTTAATGAAGTGGAGAAGATCCGCAAAAAAACTGCACAGATGAGCCCCAACCAAGGCAATGTTCAAGAGTTGTGGGAAATCATCATGCCTATCCAACAGACCGCACAACGTGGTTTGTTGACTAAAGATTCTCTGTTTCGCAAAGTACTAGCCGCAACACTTTCCGGTGAACAGCGGCGCAAGGAGGCGGAATGCGAAGACGCCAAGCGGCAGGCATTATATAAAGTACTCGTGCACCAAGCGATTGCTGATATCGAACAACACATCCCATTGATAAATCGCCAGCGTCAGATGTTAGTCGATTTACTGATGCGACAGGAGAAACTACCTTTGGATGTCCCTGGGGCTGAATCGATGGCAGGAATGTATCAACTATGCCAGGCCTCAGAAAAGGATTTGTCAAATATACTGGATGCCGATCAGCTAAAGTTGTTGTTACGGTATCGTGCTGGATTTGAAGGAAGTTTTCAGGCGTATGTTAACTCCAAATAATGTAATTCCGAACTGAACCAGGCCATGTTGAACGCTGCTATTGTTCGAACTCTCATACTCCCTTTTGCCAATCGTTGCTTGCGACTTCTCTGCATTTACAGCGTCTTTACTTGTTTGGTTTACTGGCCGTTGTCAAGCGCCGAGCAGGCGGTCCTCGCACAAGAGCCATTCGTCACCGGTCAAGGAGACGTAGTCCCGCGTGACGTGCGCGATATGGTTGAGCGTGGTTTACAGTACTTGATGGAGAGTCAAGAAGAATCTGGGGGTTGGCGCAAAGCTAGTGATCCAGGCAGCGGTACCACGGGATTGGCCCTATTGGCCTTTCTGGCGTCTGGCGAAGATCCAAATTTTGGCAAATACAGCGTCCCGATCCGCAAAGCTCTGCGGAGTATCATCAGTGCTCAGGATGGTGAAACAGGTTATATCGGATCAAGCATGTATCATCACGGCTTTGCCATGTTGGCGCTGGCCGAAGCGTATGGTGCAGTCGATGAAAAAGACTTGTGGAACGACGTTTCTGTAGGACCTACAAAGAAACGATCGCTCGGCGAAGCGTTAGAATTGTGTGTGCGCAGTGCTGTTACTTCACAAAATGCTAACCCACTGGGTGCATGGCGCTATTCTCCCAGCGGTCGCGACGCAGATACATCCGTCAGTGGCGCGGTCTTAGTCGGCCTGTTGGCGGCTCGCAATGCCGGTATTGAAGTACCCGATAAATCGATCGATCGGGCGGTGCAGTACTACACGAGTATGACAGGCAGCAACGGAATCGTCGGGTATTCTGGCGGGCTGAGCGGGTTTGGTGAGTCGATCGCTCGCTCGTCAATTGCTTGTTTGATCTACAGTATTGCCAAGCGCAAAGATCTGAAACAGTTTGCGTCTGTTGAAAACTACGTAACTTCGAATCTCACCGAGCAATCCAATTACCCCGAATACGCTCGATACTACCAGGCACAAGCGCTGTTCCAAGTGGATCTCGTCGCCTGGGATAAATGGAACCGGATGGTGATGCGCGAGCTAAAATCATCGCAGAAGGATGATGGCAGTTTCGAAGGGCAACTTGGGCCCACGAACAGCACATCATTGGCCATCTTGGCACTTGCGTTGAATTATCGATTCCTGCCAATTTACGAACGCTAGTCCATGAATACACATTTTTGCAAATTGGTCAGTAGAGTTCTTGTAGCTGCCTGTTCCTTTTTCGCTTGTTCTAGCGAATCGCTGTCAGCGGACGGATTGGCACGCTTGCGATTAGACAATGGCCAATTTGTCGATGGCAGTGTAGCGCCGGCACCTGATGGCGAGTTTGGCTGGCAATCGCCCCATTTCTTATTGCCGTTACGTTTCGATCTTGCATTGATCAGTTCGATCGACTTCAAACAGCCCGCGCTGGCCGATGATAAGTCAGGTGAATTCGTTTTTGTGCTGGGCAACGGAGTACGTTTGGTTGGAGATCTTGTGAGAATCGATGATGGGTCGATCGAATTAGAGTCGAAATTGTTGGGCAGGATTTTGTTACCGCGAGCACAACTACGACAGATTGAGCGCCGCGATCGTAGTGCTCAATTGGTTTACGATGGTCCGCGCTCATTGGAGGAGTGGACTAGCAACCCACCGAACGCTTGGTTGTTCGAAGCAGGTTCTTTGCAGTCCAATTCCAATGGCATCAGCCTTCGAGGCAACGTCGAAATACCTGAATCTTGCCGGCTGGAATTACGTTTGGCATGGGATGCGAAACCGAGTTTCGTGGTTGCAGTTGGGCCTGAACAGAAAGGGGGCACTGAAAACTTTGCAGCCGCTCGGCTCGAAGTTTGGGACAACCAACTGACACTCGTTCGCGAGTCTGGACGAAACGCTGATATTGCAATCCTGTCCCAACTGGCGGACCGTGAAGATCACATCGAATTAACATTATTCTTGAATCAAAAGACGGGCGATGTGGCTGTTTACTCCGAACTGGGCGAACTTTTGGAACGATTGACGGTTCCTTTCGAAAAGCCAACGGTCCGCAAGGACGTCATGATCGTTAACAATGGATCTCGCCTCCGACTTGAGAAGTTAAATGTTTATCACTGGGATGGGACGCTGCCTGATGATCACTTGCAAACAGGTGCTTATGTCAGCACCACTGATAGAAAGACTGTAAAAGGCTCAGTGACAGCATTTGACGCAGAAAAGAAACAATTAAACCTGCAACCAGAATCCTCTTTGCCCTTGCAACAAGTGGCGAAAATCGTGTTCTCTTCAGATAATCCAACCGCTCCTCAGCCAGAATCAAATGAGCGTGCAGCACCCAACGAGCCAGCGGAGAAAGTGGAACCGCCGGAAGCAACGCCGCGAGAAGTTGGCATCGAGATTCGCTTGCGCGATAATTCTCGGTTACTTGGCAAATGGATTGGAGTCGATTCCCAAAACATCGTTCGTTTCCAAACGGCTGGAATCGATCGCGTTCTACAATTTCCGTCATCACAGCTTAACTCGATAATGAGGCCGCGCCACGGGCACACAGTCGCGTCTGTCAATTCACACGAAAACCCAACCGAGGTTGGACTTGATCGCCCGGGCCTGCTGGTCGGTCAACAAGTGAATCTGCCTGGCAGCCTCGTGCCTCAACCTGAGGACAGCATGTCTGCTGCTCTGTGGTGGCACTCCCGAGTTGCTAAAGCGGCTGTTCCGATCAATTTGAGTATTTCAGGGACAATTGACTATACCCGCCCCCTGGCTCCAACAACGTCTCCTGTGGTTCGTACCAACAATAATCTTATTCCCATGAGAATTGTTGGCCCTTTTCGATCGCGTCCCAACATGGCTGATCGTGTTCCGCAGACTAAACCACTAAAGCCCGGTTTGGTTTTTCGATCGGGAGATCGTATCGACGGAGAAGTTGAGAAGATCGATGAGCGCGGAGTCTACTTCAAGTCCAGCATGACTCAGAAGGGATTTTCCACGCACGATCAGATGCAATCAATTGTTCTCGCAAATTCATTTCGCTCGCCGCAATTGAGCGAAGAAAAACTCTCAAGGCTTTTGACCGTTCCTCGCTCAAACCGGAACGATCCACCTACGCACTTGTTGATCGCGACCAATGGCGATTATCTACGAGGTAGGCTAATACGTGTGGAAGAAGAAAACGCGACAATGGAAGTCCGCTTATCCGAAGTTCAAGTTCCTCGCAAAGCGATTACCCAGATCATCTGGTTGCACGACCGCAACTGGACTGAACAACCACAAACAGAAAACAACTCTAATAAGCCCGGAACCGCCGACTCAGTGGCGGATGTCAATTCAACCAATCCGGCTTCCAACGCTCCGGATAAAGGATTTCAGTCGCCAGCCCCCAGCCCTACCGGGTTTGTGCATGCGATTGACTCAAAGGGTGGCAGCTTGACATTTGTACCTACCCAGTTGCAAGACGGAAACCTCAAGGGAGCAAGCGAGTTGTTGGGCAATTGCAACGTGGCTATCAGGGACCTGAACTCAATTCTACTTGGCCCGGATGTTGCCATTCGGGCGTTGGACCTTCAAAAGGAATCCTGGAAACTTTCACTGGCACGCAATCCAAGAGTTTTTGACGAACAAGCTGCAGGAGACTCGGGGGCAGTGCCGACAAGCCAACGATCGCCGTTAGTTAGCAAACCGGCTCCAGATTTCTCTCTTGGTGATTTGCAGAACAATGTATTTACGCTGAGCGAACACAAAGGGCGTGTGATCGTGCTCGATTTTTGGGCAAGCTGGTGCGGCCCCTGCATGCAGACTATGCCACAAGTGGATCGTATTGTGTCAGAGGTTGGCAACGGCCAAGTCGAGTTGGTGGCAGTCAATCTT
>CAZVBC010000084.1:19741-21472 GCA_964625155.1 uncultured Pirellulaceae bacterium | reverse complement strand
CGCGATCGGCCAACCAAGCCATTGACAGTTCGCTTCGAAACCGGCCCCGGCGTTCGGGCTTCCGAGCTATTGCTAAGCCGGATCAGGGAATTGGTTGCGGCTCGCGCTACATTCTCGTTTGAGACCACACTGGCAGCGAGGAGTTACCAAGCTTCAATCATCGAATGGCGTCGCTTGGGGTATCGCGTGGTACTGTACTTCATCTGGCTTCCTTCGCCAGAGTTGGCTATCCAGAGAGTCGCGAAACGCGTTCGCGAAGGCGGCCACAATATACTCGAAGCTGTTGTAAGGCGGCGATACGCTCGTGGGTTGTCCAATCTCTTTGATTTGTATATTCCGATTGTCACAACCGTCTGCGTCTATGACGGCGCTTCCTTCCCGCCAATTCCAATCGCTGAGATTGAGGGTGAAAGAAAACTGGTCCTGGACTACAATGGGTGGGAACGTGTGCAACTGCATCGTAAGGACGCACCCAGTGATTAAAAGCAACTCTCCAGACTCGCTGATCGCTAAAGCGGATATGGCGTTCGAGGCTGCCTGTCGAAAAGTCATCGATCGAGCTCGACAATCGAATACCGAAATCGTTATTTGGCGTGATGGACAGATTGTAGAACTATCGCCAGAAGAAGCGACGATAGAATTGGAAGCGAACCTAGCCAAACGGGATTCCAATATCCCAAGCTAATCGAACCTCGCTTCCCAATATCTAAGCGGCAGGCGGACTCAAGAGTGAGCGTCCCATTTGGCGAGTCTCTGCACATGTCCGTCCTCGGATAGCTCGCTTCGTACGATGAGCTTAGTCGCCTCCTAAGGGTTGCATGCAAACCAAATGCATTGAAGTTGAAAGTGTTCGATCCGCAATTTCCAGGGCGCGCGGGCACTCAGGGAGGCATTGTTCTCAATTCGGCAGGTGACCCAATCGCCTCGCCAATGAATGAAATTAATCTTCCGGTGGTACAGGACTACATCGCTCGTTCACAGCGCTGCCTGAAACGGCGGATTGCCCTTACTTCAGATGAAGTCGGCAAAGAGAGCAAGCTTGCTGGAGCAGCACGTCCTGAAGAAAAATCATTTCTGGAATGGACATATGCAATTCTGATTTTGATCTGGGGCGATCCCAAGTCCCACATGCCCATGTTTTTAATAGCTCTTGGCGCCAGCGGAATTCTTCAGCAGTGGTGGCTGCCGCTGGTTTATGCAATCGTCGTACAACGATTTCAGTTGAGCGACGTACGACTCAATGCCGCAGAGTCAACGGCATTTTGGGGCGGGCTAGTATTCTTCATCACTGGCCTATGCATTTGGATTGCACTCAATTGGGAACGGTTCACGTTCCTGCCAATTCTAAAAAAAATCAAGGCGGTCAAGGGGACGATCGTACGGCACAATAGTGACGTAAGGACGTGGTGGAGACGATGCGATCGGAGAAGTCATCAATTCACCAAGAACTAGCTCTCATAAAGCCGAAGAAGTGAGGTTGGAAAGTGTGCATACTCGCTCTGGACCGTGTAATCTCGGCGAGAGACTACAATTTGTGACACATGAGGTCGCGTTCTTATTCACAAGGATGGTTTGTCAGGTGTCACGGTAGCTTGACTCCTCAGGCCGGCAAACTAAAAATTCCGACGGCATCCGTACGACGAGCCCACCAGGATTGGTGCAACGTATACAGCATGTCATGTGCTGCGATTGTGTTCGGAATGAAGATGTAGACATCTCGAGCATCAAGCA
>CAZVBC010000084.1:0-19731 GCA_964625155.1 uncultured Pirellulaceae bacterium | reverse complement strand
AGATTCGACTGCACGACATCGACATATCCTTTCGATCACCAAGTCGCCGGGCTTGTTTGATCGTTCTCTCGCTACTGGGCTAACAGCATATCACTGTTTAATGGACTGCGCAGTGAATTTATCGCCTGCGAAGAAATGCGGAATTATTGGTAAAGACGAGCTAGTGCGTATGGACACGCGCGGCCCGATGGGCACGCGGTTAAACGCGGTTCAATCAAACGATGTCGCTGTTAAAACCGGGCGCTCACGCGTTCCGGCTAATCTGATTTGCCGCTGTCCAAATTGTTGCGGGTCTGGCATGGACGTACCGCTGCGAAACGAGCAAGATCAGGTCATTTGTTTTGCTGAAGGTATTGATACAGAGTTCTAGGGTATTCGAAGAGCATGGGGTCGAAAGGATCGTCTGAGACGTAGTATGGAGAGCCATCAGAGCGCAAGTACATTCGCTGGGTCTCAGAGAAATTTAATGGCCGGGCGCCAATTCGCCCAAATACGGCGATTTGGTTGCCGGATTCATCCACCGCTCGATCGCGATCGACACCTCGAGCAACACAATGGGCTGCGGCACCGTGTTTCAGTTTTCGTGTGGCGATCAAGCAGGGGACAGGCTTGGGGGAAAACCCATCATTACCTTCTATCTCAGGACCGGTCAACTGAATAACTCTCAAGCCGTTATGACCATCAGCAACGTAAGCGAATTGGCTGACGTTCGTGATCCCGAGTTTGACATCGTGAGCATCGTTGATACAACCTCCAGCATTGTAAAACTGATCAATATACGTGGCTGCGGGTTGCGTAATGTCGAGAATGGCTAGCCCGTCGGAACCTGCGGCGACATAGGCATACGTACGTGCCAAATAGATATTCTTGGCGGACCGCATGGGCACGGTATGCACGTGAACTGGGCTCGCAAGGTTCGTGATGTCCAGCACCTTGATTCCTACGTTGTCGCAAACGAACGCATATCGAAACTGAACAGCGACGGCCTTAGGTTTCACGATCGAGTCACCACCCAGGATCGAGGTGATTTGAGGATGCTTGGGATCGGAAATATCAATCACCGCTAGACCAGCATCACAACAGACATAGGCGTAAGTTCCTACGATCGAGACGCTGGTGGCGCCACACAGGATTCCTTGAGGATTGAAAGTAACTTCACGTTTGAGAAAGTTGTTGGTGGGATCGCCATCGAGCAACGTGGCTGCGCTGACAAGAATCAAACCTTCGTATTTGTCCGTCACGTAAATGTATGCATACAATGCATGTACCGCTGGCTCGGAATTTTCCGGCACATGAGTTCGAGTTGGGTCGGGAGCGATGGTCGTCGGAGCAGCGACAGAGGTGGCGTATTTCGTGCGCACATACAATCGTTGGCCGAGGGGCGAAACCGGAGCAGTGACTATCCTCTCTGAAAACGCTTTGTGGTCGATGAAGGCGATATCGAATACTCTCAAGCCACCTTCGCCGCACGCGGCGTACAGAAACTCGCCACGATTTTGTAGTGCCAGGATTTCAGGCTTGCGCTGCAATGGGCTGAGGTTTTCAAGGATATCTTTTCCGGGATGCTCGTGAGCGTGTTTGAGTTCACGATGTTCTTCGACATGACGGCGGTAGTTTTCTGGATAAGCAACTTGATGCAGCGTGCTGCCAATTACCGCTTGAGGTTCTGTGGTCTCAGTGACCACGACGGCTTCCATCCCATGCTCGCCAGCTCCGACCCAGCAGTATTTGCCAATGAAATTGGTAAAACCTGTTCCTTGCATGAGTAACTGCGCCATAAGGGCATTGTTGTCGTTATTGATCGAAGCGTGGCAATCGGTGCACGATTTCGTTTCGGAGGTACCAGGTGCAGCTCGGCCAAGTTTTGGACGCCAGTTCCCGCCACCTCGAACGGTGTGAGGAACATTTGTACTGAATGCAATCCCACTTAGCCCCTCACCGCTGATCGTCTGTTGTTGGACATAGATCGATTCTCGATTGGAGTTGTAACTGCCAACGTGGATAGCACAGGAACTGCGAGCTGGTCCGATCCGATTTCCCGTAACGTGGCCATCACGGGCTAGCATAAAGACATCATCGCGTAGAGTCTGAAAGTTGTAAGCGACCCGATTGCGTGAGATGTCGCCATTGTTGTGAAGTGCCGGTGCCTTAATGTTGGCTTTTTGCGGCAGATGGCAACCGAAGCAACTGGCATTCCAAGAACTATGGCACGCAATGCAGCTCATGCTTTCATTCTGATGCGCACAACGTTGGTCGGAGGGCGCGTCGCCCCAACGCATTTTGCCATCCTCATCGAGTCGAACTGTCTTGGCTATATGGCTGCGTGGGTTGTAATGGGTACTGGTTGGATTAAGAGTATCAGCCGTCTGTACAACTTCCCACCATAAGTCTTTCTCGACCGTGCTGCGTTGAATTAGTTTGGGGTTTTGTCCCGGAGCCCGTAAGATTTCGAAACGAGGTTGGCCAAAGGTAGTTCGCAGAGCGAGCAGGTTTGTTCGTCCTGGCCTGGAAGCTGGCCCGGTCGTTTCCAAGCGAGCGGGCAGGCCAGCATCGAGTTGGCGTTCGACTTTTGAAAGCAAAGTTTCCTTGGCATCACCATGACAATCAATACATTGTATTTCGATGGCGGCGCGCACTTCACCATAGAGATTGCCATCACCATGTGAGTCTTGATGAAAATGGCAATCGGTGCAGTGCATCCCTTTTTCCATGTGGATGTCCAGCAAATGGACCGGAACTCCCTCGCGCTGTTTACCGTAAATTTGTTCTTGCCGAGTTGGTGGGGCAACCGCCGCCATGAGATGTTGTGAAGTTGGCGCAGGTACTACATCGCCATTTTGGTCGAGCAACCGGCCACTGCGATCTTTCTTAAAGACAGCACGGAAGACCCAGCCGTGACCGTGAAAGTCGGCGAACTGCGTATGGCGAAGCTGGGGGTTGAGATCGCTTACCCTCGTCAAAAATTCCGGATCGCCCCATAACCCGCGAGCTGCGGATTCTTCAGGATTTGACCATGAAGTTTGAATCAGTTCTTCAGCGGTTGGATCTTTCTGCTTTTTGGGATACATCGACTGTCCATCGGTTTCGTTATCCCACCACATGTATCCCAAGTAGGTATTCAGCACGTTTGTACCTGGATGGACGTGACAAACGATGCACTGGCTGGTGGGCATGCGTAGTTCGAATTTGTGTTGAATCGGGTGTCCGGATTCGGTCTTGGAAATAGTTGGATCGACAGCGGCCACCCAATCATCGGGCGCGGGAGCGGCAGTGCCTTGATGTCCGTATTTAGCAAATGGTCCAGAGGCAATTGGTGAACGGTCATTAGCGTAAACAACGTGACAGGCACTGCAGCCGCTGGAGCGATAATCACCAGGGTGATCATTGGTTCCCAGAAAATTGAGAGTTGGATCGAGCAACCTTGTCTTTTGTAGTCCGATAAACACCGGATCGGTGCGATTGTCGGTACCCAGCCCGCGCGTACTTAATCGTTCACGTGGCCTGCCAGGTTCTTCCAGTCGTTCAGGGATGCCAGTTTCCGTTCGAAATCTGCCTCCACGTTCGAAGATACGTAAAATGTTTCCCGGTTGCGAGATCTCGAACTGTGGAAGCGGATCGAGGTAAGGAACGATACCTTTGTAGAGAGACTCTTCACGAGTGGGCAGGGGAATAGTCTGCAAGCGCTGGGGATTGCCCACCATCGAATAACTTTCGCCGTAACGGGGCATTTTGTTGGGCACGCCACCGTTATTGTAGAGTGCAGCACCCCACAACATACAGCCATGGGTCATCATACTCTTGCGAGCTTGCAGGACTTCGTTGGCGTGACATTGACCGCACGCGATGTGTGCAACCCGCAAGTCACCGGGATTGACGAATCGTACGTACTCGGGACTCTCGTGATTAAGTAACGTGTAACTCCGCACGGGATTGGCTGAAGTTGGCCACAGCGTCGGGTATCTCGCAGGCACGTGCGCGGCGTCTTTGGACATCGTGATTGGATCACCGCCGTGGCAATCGGTACATCCGAGCTGGACTGTTTTTGATGAGTGCATCGTTCCGACGTCGGTGTGACAGGCGATACACGAGATGCTCTTGCTATACGCCTCCTGAGCTGATTGACGCATCAGGTCACAGTGCTCGACGGAGGATGGAATCGGGTAGCTTGCGTTTCCTGCAATTCCCAACTGGCGTGCGGGTCCCCAAGGATCTTCACCGGCGACAACTGGAGCGGAAGGCGTGTGGTATCGACCTCTCGCGATAGCCTCTGTTTTCCCGGCGTCAGAGATGATTAACCGTTTTGTTTGGGCATGTATCCTTTGAAGCGGAGTAAATGCGGCAAGACTCAGCAGCATCAATAACCAAACAATGGAAAGCAACGGAGAAGCGTGCGCTGGGGGATCGGATTGGAAGCAAGAGTAAGCCGCACGTACCATGTCGCAAATATTACGCTCCGCATTCCTTTCGCAGAGCGAAAGGCGACACTCAGTATTCGAATGCCATTTCTAAGAAACCGGCTCCCAAATTTTGCACATCGCCCTGCAGGGGTTGGTACAGATCGCGAAACCCTTTGCCAACCAACAGGCCTGAAACGCCCGAAACAATCAGTATGTTGTTGTTGAGCAATGGACGGTATTCAATTCCGGCGCTTAAGTCTAGACCGATTTCGTTGCGGATTTCACCTTGGAAAACGTAGGTTTCCAGTACTTCGGTTTCATTGAACCACAAATAATTTGCATTAGTGATCAACTTTGTTTTGGGAGTCAGATCGCTATCAATCCCTACATTAACCAAATGCAAACCGGGGTTTACAAAGTTTGTCTGACTTTGGAATTTGCTGTTTCGCAAATTGGGAACCAAGCTGAGCCGGTTGGTGAGGTTCACGCCGAACAGCCGGATCGCTTGGCGATTCCAGTAACTGAATTCGCCACCGGCGAAGTTGGGATTATCGAAAATTGCATCGAATCCCTCGGCTCGATTATCTGTGATATCTTTATCGCCAGACGAGTAAAAATAGGAACAACGAAAGCGCATCCAGTCGCGATCGTACGACAGTTCGAGTGCCCCCATCCATGCATGAATCGTTTGTGCTTCGCCTGCAAGTGGATTCAATTCGTCTTCACCAAGGACATAATATGTCGCGTGGCTGACATTAAAACGATTGATGTGGCCATTGCCTGCCCATCCCAAATAATGTGCTTTGACTCGGTGTTCGGCAAAGACGCCGACTGGATCTGGGCGGACTAAAAAGCGGTTGCGATCGAATTCAAAACTCGCTTTGTCATTGTTGAAGTGATAACTTAGTTCGGTCGTATAACCTGGCCAAATAAAATCCTGGCGATAGTAATTGGCGATCAGCGTGTTTTGATGGCGATCGTCATACGTGTTCAGCAAACTATTGGTCTCCTTTTCCGTTTGATCAAACCAGATGACGTTGTATTGATCGCGATTGGCGAGCCGATTTCCAAACAGTCGTACACCCCGGTTGATATCCGAGAATACAAACCCTCGAAAGTCACTGGTGAATGGCTGAGAACCGACGCGAGCAGAAACGAAGTCGTAATGCGGGCTCAAATCGGCGAGTTTCGATTCGTAGAACCACTCCTCCAAGGCAAAGTCTTGTCGAAAGCGGCTGGTTCCATCCCGCACATCGGGAGTGACGACGGCGAACTCATCAGCGACGAGGTGATTTAAGTTGTAAATCATGTTTAGCCGCAAACGCCAATCTGCAGGCTTGAAGGCGGCGTCACCGTGAAACAAGTCGAAAGCTACCGAGTTGTTTTGCACAAACATGTATTGATCGGGATCGCCAAAAAACTCATTCTGTCCTGGATTTCGAGTTGCTTCGAACGGCGTCGTCGGTGTGGGGACCTGACGTCCCTCGAACAAGTTCTGGTTCCTCAACTGCAACTTCAAGAACGTGTGTTGCCCAACGAGCGGATAATCTCCCTTGAGCACATTTTGATTGTAAGGATCGCACCACGCCCCTTCGACATACGGATAATCGTCGCCAATTGGATGCCCTTGGTCGTAACGATCCCACTGGCCAAAGCCCACTCGCCACCGATCTTCGACTGGAATGAAGTGACTGGTATTTTGCTCTTCGCTGGGATAGATGCTCGACCTGCCTGAAAACCCTAGTGGATACGCGGGTTCGGTGCGCTCGTAAGGAGGCGACTCAGGAAGAATCAACTCAGCGGGAGGTAGATGCAAACCGGGCTGAAAAGGATCGACCAGTGCGCGTGGCTGCCGCATTGCTTGTTCATTGAAATCACCACCACTGAGCAAACTGCGAATCTCGCGTTGCAAGTCTCCTCCAGCAGCATCACCGTTGAGTTGATGGTCGAGCAGGCGCTGATCACTGATCAGTTTGTGGACCGGATCTGGCTCAGCAGCGATGGCGGTGGGTGCCAGCAAGTCATGTGTTAAGGTTGCTGTTCCATCATCAATCGATCGTCGCGCCGGTTCCGCGTCCGTAAACGACAGCAACAGCGAGTCGCTTTGCGCGGTAGCCAGTTGGGATGCTAGCATCGCCAGCACCAACCAACCACTCCATGAGGCGCACAAGCTCAGTTTCACAAACAGCCTACCTGACAGCTAGCATTCACTGAATTTCTGCGAGACCCATTCCCGCAGAAAAAGTTTGACTTTAACAATTGTATCGGTCATGCCGCCTGTGCCGGTCAGTCTGATTATCCGCACTTTGACGGTTCGACAATAAATATCGAGCCGCTTGCCCCTCAATCTGCCTGCCTAAACAAAAAGAAATTAAAACTACAGCTCGTACGGACGTTGACACAGCGTTGCTCACGTCCCGGTGAAAAAGGTTCGGAAGGGATCATTTTCCTGGATTACACAACCAACTTGGGTTAGAGTGGAAATCGTAATCATGCGTTGTTTTTTGATTGCATAGACTGGATGCTGCCTTGAAAAAAATGGTCCGGAAATTGAATTTCGAGAGCTTGGAAACTCGCCAGTTGATGGCGGGGCTTGTCCAGGCTGCGCACAATTCAGCACTCCCGGAAGACGTCAATGCTGACTCTTATGTGACAGCCTATGATGCGCTAGCGATCGTCAACAAATTGAATCGGCCCGACGAGAGTTTGGTCGGCGGCGAGGGCGAGGTCAGCCAATTCTTGGATGTCAGCAATGACTCGTTTGTAACTCCGTTAGATGCCTTGATCGTCATTAATCGATTAAATCGGCTCAGTGGTGGCGAGCCAGCCGTGCTGCCCGAGGCCGATGATTCGGTCATTACCGAAGTCGATGTCGAATGTTTGCTTGAGCGCGCATCACGAGCTTCGCCTAGTTCCGATGCGATCATTGCAATTGTCGATCGCTCGGGACGTATTTTGGGCGTTCGTGTTGAGCAAGGCGTTTTGGATAACTATGCAGGTCGTGACGCAGCACTTCGGTTTGCAATTGACGGAGCAGTAGCCAAGGCGCGCACTGCGGCTTTTTTTTCCAACAACCAGGCTCCTCTGACATCACGTACGATTCGCTTTATCAGCCAATCGACGATCACACAACGCGAAGTGGAATCGTCCCCGAATATCAGTGATCTGAATTCACCGCAGCGGGGTCCGGGGTTCGTCGCACCCATCGGCGTAGGCGGTCATTTTCCTCCAGAAGTCGCTAATACTCCGCTGGTCGATTTGTTTGCGATCGAGCACCAGAGTCGTGATAGCATTGTCCATCCCGGGCCGAATGGAGTCAAAGAGTGGCCACTTCCCGGCAGTGATGACATTCCGCTGGCCATGCGATTTGATGTCGATCCGGCTCATGTTCCGGCGGAGGCACTGGATTTCATGAAGACTTTTCCCGAGTCTTATGGATTTCAGTCGGGATTGGAAAAGACGGCTCAAGGGCGTGGCATCGCCACACTTCCCGGCGGTATGCCGCTGTATAAGAGTCGCGTTCGAGACGGCGCAACACAGCTCAATCTGGTCGGCGGAGTCGGTGTTTTCTTCCCTGGTCCGGACGGATATGCATCGTTCGAACAGAACTTTGTACCTTCCAGTTTGCGCGGAGCGCTTGGGCCGCAATCCGAAAAGGAAAGGTTGAACGCACCGAAGGTGCTCGAAGCTGAATTCATCGCTTACTTTGCGGCAGGCGGGACTATCGTTGGCCCCGGATTTGTACCAGTCACTCGTTTCGAAGGGCTCGCGCCGATCTGCGCGGGATTTGGAATGCCCAGTGGACGCATCGATCTGGTAGGAATCACGCTTGAGATATTTGGTCCTCATCCAACTCGCGACAATCCAGTTACAGGAGCGGAACGACTGATTCAGATCGGCACGTCGCTGGGAGGTGGCCAGGGAGCGAACTCAGGTGCCAATCAAAAGGTAACAGAAATTTCGACGACGCTGCGCGGGCGTAGCGTACCCGAGGGCTGGCTGGTCAATCCCCATGCCTCGGCAGTCGATGCCATTCTCGCTGAAGATGTGCAGCGCATCATTCGCCAAGGAATAGACGAAGCAAATTTAGTGCGTGCAGCGATTCGTCTGAATGAACAGGATAATTTTCGCCCTGGTGTACGCACCAAAATGGTTTTTGCAGTTACCGACTCGAGCGGCGAAGTTCTGGGGCTTTATCGTATGAAAGATGCGACGGTATTCTCAGTCGACGTTGCGGTCGCGAAAGCCAGAAATACGGCGTACTATGCAGGTGCCAGCTTGAAGCCTGCCGACTATTTAGATACCAACAGCGACGGACTGGCTGATGTCCCGATCGGAACGGCGTTCAGTAACAGGACATTTCGTTTCCTGGCCGGCCCTCGCTATCCAACCGGTGCCGCAGCAAATGAGCCCGGAGACTTCAGTATTTTGAATGACCCTGGCATCGATGCATTGACGGCCGAAAATATCGGCGCTCCATTGCCTGCGTCGACATACGTAGCGACTTCAGCCAGTGTTTTGGCTCACGACGCTTTTATGCCGTCCCGTAACTTTCGGGATTCAAGAAATTTGGCGAAGCAAAATGGCGTCGTGTTCTTTCCAGGAAGTACGCCACTGTACAACGGCAGTACCTTAAAACTGGTTGGCGGATTTGGCGTCAGTGGAGACGGAGTCGATCAAGACGATGTTGTAACAGCGGCTGGTCAAATTGGTTATGCAGCCCCGTCGGCTATCCGTGCAGATCAATATGTCATTGAAGATGTGCGATTGCCATTCCAAAAGTACAATCGAAATCCTCGAGGATAACGCGGCCTTAGTTCGGAAGTCTTATGGAGGAGACTATGTATCGCAGCCTGTTGTGTTTGTCGTTGGTCGTACTCTCCCTTCGTGCTAGTTTGAAGGCCGACGAGATTCGTGTACATTTCACGGACGAGTCGGCACCGCGCTCAACAACATCCGGTCCGTCGGCAGACAAACTCAGAGGCAGATATTGTTTGCCGGACTACATACGATCGGGCTGGCCAAGGTGCATCGGTACTTTAGCTCGCCCGGATATTTGCAGAGATTATTCGTTGGGCTATGTTGGAGGGAGTGCTCACTGGTTCGGCGAACCGCGCACATGCCAAGAAGGTACGGTAGGGTTGGACTACCAAGGTTGGTTCTTTGCGCGACGGACTTGGTTGCAATGGACCCATGGTCGTCGATATCAAGGTGGAGATGGCAAATACGCAACCGATGGCCCAAAACTGCTCGAATAGAGCCAGCGCTGGACCGAACCAGTCGCTGCTGAATTCTTTTACGAATAACCGATTACGGTCGACGATCAATGAGAGCGGCTAAGCCGGATTTCGGCAGGCTGTGAATTGGCGTGATCAGTTTCGCTCTGCTTCATGGGGAGCCAGCGTGCAATTCGCCAGCCATCACCCCCTGTCGGGAGATTCACACCCTCGAGTTCGACTGTTTGACCCTGGCCCCCCGCAGCCTCCATCACGGCTAACAACCAATCGAAACGAAATGGCTTGTCACTCGAAGTGCCAGCAAGGTTGCCAGTTTTATCAGCCATGAACGTGCCGGGATGCATGGACATATTCGTTGCGGTCGATGCCAGATTTCCGCTAAACTTTAATCCCGAAGCTGAAATGTCAAAGTCCAGTCCAAGTGCATCATAGCTTTGCATCGATACATTGGCGAAATGCAATTCAGGTTTGGCGACGAACTGCAGATACTTTAAGCCTTTCGACAATAACGCTTGACTAATCTTGCCACTATCCGCGTAGAGACTTCCTTTGGCCGAACGCACGCCGTGTTCGCAAAAGTCCGCTTCGATAATGTACATGCGACCGCGCCCCGTGATCGGAGTGGCCAATTGGCTGGTCCACTGGCCTAAGTCCAATTCCCGAATCGATGCATTGCGCAGGTGCAGTTGCCAGCTATCTTCACCGCTCGCCCAAGTAGCATCACCTGAGAACTCAGTCGCGTTGCCGAGAACGTGTATGTCAGGAATAAACTGTGAAACAAGGCGAGTGGGTAAATACTGCCGACCGGTCTGGATATTCACTTTAGTTGTCAACTGACCTTCGTCTCGACAGCGCTGAATTTCCAGAACTAGGGATTCCGATTCAATTGGTCCTTTTCCACCAAAGCGAATCATCCCGCGTGCTCCACGAATCGTGGGGGCAATATGCGCAGTGGCTTGGCAGAATCGATCGCCGTCAGAATCCAAGCCGCGCAGTGAGAATCCTTCGATCTCGAGATTTATTGTCGGCCAATCACTATCGACCTTGCACAAATAATCGTCGTGGCAACTGCGCCATACCTCTCGCAGGTGCTGAAGCTGTGTCGCGGCGTCAACTATTCGAATATCATACCTGCCCACATTCGACTTGATTTCGATCCGGTGTATTCTGCCACGCAGATGATTTGATTCTGGATGGTTGAATCGAATACCATGCAACTTGGTTAGATTCGGTGCAAGCTGTTCGACTGCTGAGACCTGAACAAGGAGTCCACAATGCGCGGAGATCCAACTTTCCCATCGGCTCACTTGCCACTGGTGATAGCTCGGCAAGAATTGCAGCCCCGAGACCATAAGCGCCGTCACAAGCGGCAAAATTCCACCGATCATAAACACGAACTTGCACAGAGCACGCCGAGTCGACTCGTGCAACGAGAGCCAAGCTTTTACGTGACTGGTTTGCATAGAGAATGCCGCAGGGATTGCTGTTGATTGATCAGCTTCAAAGGCTAGCAATTCTGGACACAACGTCCCGAGTTGCGATGGATTGAATACTGACTGATTGCTCGACGCCTTCCTCGTTTCGTCGCGCGCGTGAAAGACGATTCACAATAGAAATCTGCCCAGACGCCTAGAGTATCGCGCCAATAGCCAACAAGTCCATGTCGATTTTCGGCCCATACGAAGGGATTCCGTAAGAGTTAGACGCGAAGATGGAGATGTCTGTCAGTTTAGGCAACTATCCGATGAGCATTTGCTTACAACGAAACTTTCGTAGGGTCTCAAGCATCGTTTACTCTCTGCATGCCTCGATACCTCACTTCGTTAGAATTCTGCTGAAGCTCAGTTTAGAACTCTTTGCGTATTAAATACCAGCAGCCCAGGAACAACATAAGTACTACGAACAACGAATTGCTGACAATTGGTTGCCAAACTTCCAGTTCAACACGTGCGGTCTTGAGGTCGGTGGTAACAATTTCAAGACTCTGAGTGTCCTTGCCAGTCAGTAGATAGCTCATCGCTTGATCCAGCGCGGCTGGTTTGGGATTCACGTAATACAGTGGATTCGCGACCCACCAATAAAACCAATCTAAGCGTGATGGGGCTGGCGAAAGCTGTCGATCGATCGTACCTGTCCCCAAGTTCAAAAGCATGGCGGTGTGTGGCTTGACAGCGACCCACACTCGGCTGGTGTCAAGCCAAAAAGCCGCTGTGAAAACGGCGCGAATCGGCGATGCGACCGACTTGATTCGGGCGGTTGTCGGATCGAGCGTATACCACTCTCCAGAATGTGTGATCACACTGAATAACGGACTATTGGGTACGCGGGTCAGATGACGAACGTCGGCACCGTTTGGTAAGGACAACGCAGTTCCGATTTCAGTAAGCTGGTAGTCAAGAATCTTGAGCGGCAAGCCGTCTCTCGCGATGATACAGTATGCATCGTTGGCCATTAGGATAGCAGCCTCGGAACCTACACCATCCAGTTTGATCGACCGCACTTGTGTAAACTTTTTTGTCTTAGCGGAAAGCTCAAGCAAGTCCAGCGTACCGGAGTGGTAAACAAACAGTTGCTGCTGATTGGGAGCAACTGCCACGCTGACCGTTTCGTCGATCGTATAGTCATTGGGCATGGCGGTTACGAACGGATCCGTTTGCCCGACCGGTGGTCGAAAGCCGAAAAATAGCTTTTCACTTGCTTCAGCTAATTCGATCTTGCTCCAATCCAGGCGTTTGATTTCACTGCGAGTTACAGCGATGATTTCATCCCCCAGTTGCACAAACTCCATCATTAAACCGGGCATCTCGGGTCCAGCTTCCACAGTCCAGTACGCTTTCTCGCGAGCCTCTTCAGCAGTTTTAGGAACGCGCGTCCGAGTTGTTTGATTACGAATCGCATCGGGCTGATTATCCGTCGTTAACTCAACGACTGAGAGTTTTCTAGAATTTGCCCAGAACATGCCGAAGGGAGTGCGCGCATCTCCACGTACCAACAACTGATTACGTTTCTGGTCGAAAATTGGTCCCAAGATGCGGCCATTGCGCCGATAGTCCATTTCGACAGCCGGCTGCCAAACTGAAAACTGGTCGTTCCAAATATTCAGCGCACCTCCTTGAGTGACGGCCAACAATCGATCTTGGACTACATGGAATCGTGTAATTTGCGGAGTCAATTCTGCGGCGGGCAGAAAACCACTGCGCAGCGCTCCGACGACAGCGCAGAATAACCAGAACACCAAGCAAGCAACTACGCAAATTACCGAATTGCCCCACACGATCCCGACCAGCGCCGAGACGCTATAGAAAATAATAAACACGAACATTAGCAAGGGAATGCAGGCCAACAATCCGGTATTCCAGATCCCAAACCGCCAACCTACGACGAGAAACAATCCACAAATCAAAAAGGTAATGTTAATCAGCACAAAAATGCAGCCGCCAAAGAACTTAAATAGATACAGCAGCGACCTCGAAATAGGTTTGCTCAACATTAGATGAAGCGACCCCGAGCGGAACGTATCGGGGATGATGGGGCTGGTCACGACGATGGCTACAAACACAGCCGCCATGCCTAAACCGAGTTTGACGATGATGGCCAAGACGCGACTTTCGATGATCTCGCGCAAGAAACGGCGATCCAATCCCAGCGGTTCACCAATCTTGATTCCTGCATAGCCGATCCAAATCTGTTCGCCGCGCGGAGTCTGCAGCTCCGATGCAAAGGCCTGTTGCAAGAGCTTGCGATTTAGTTCTTCGAGTTGTTCAGTATTCAGCCGATCGATCGGCTTTTCTAGCAGTGGTTTTATTGTCGATCGCAGCGCTGCGTTGGGAAACGACTGCTCAGAATACAACTCTCGTTTGTCAAGTAAGTTGTTAAGTGCTTCAGCGATTTGGCTGTAGGAGATGCGGCCGCTATTCTGGTCATTGGGAGCATCGGGGTTACGATTGCGGAGATCCTCGACAAATTCAGTCGGCAACAACTTGACGACGGCTTTGGCCGATGCCGATCCCTGCCCATTGGCAGCCCGAATAAGCTGTTTCAGAATGGCATCACGATTGATGATATCGCTGCTGGTAAGTTCATAACTGCGTTCTGCGACCAATCCGAACGGGCAAAGGCAAACGATCACTACAGACCAGCAGCACAGCAATGCCCACAGGACTCGGTTGCCGACGGCTTCCCAATAGGAATCTACCAGAATGGCGAGATAAGGTCTCATATTGGTATATTCAAATCCGATGCTTCAGCATCGGGCTCCTGGTGCGTAGAGTGTTCTGCATCACCAACGACTGTCAAAAAGACTTCCTCCAAGCTCGGACGAACGCGCTCGAGTTTAAGGATACTGATCGACTGCTGACGCACAATATCGATCAGTTGATCGACTTGCGATTGAGATCTTGTTACTGCCACAATTGTCCAGCGTCCGTCGGGCAGTGTTTCGCACTTGCATTCGATCAGCGATCGCAGTCGGTCGAGCTGTTCGACTGTACCGTTCACTTCGATCTTCAGTCGTGTATCTAACTCACCATGCAACTGTTCCGTTAATTCGTGCGGAGTCCCTAAGCCTCTGAGCTGACCGCGCACAAGGATGGCGACTCGGTCACACACTAATTCGACCTCTTGCAGAATGTGGCTGTTCAGAAAAACTGTTTTGCCTTGCTGCTTCAGATAGGTTATCAACTGACGAATTTGGGATCGACCAACCGGATCGAGGCCATCGGTGGGCTCATCCATAATCATCAAATCAGGGTCGTGCAGCATCGCTTGTGCGATACCCAAACGCTGACGCATCCCCTTGCTGTATTTACGTACCAGTTCATTTTCTCGTCCTTTGAGACCAACCAATTCGAATAATTCCTGGCTGCGAACTCGCAAGCGTGGTTCGCTTACATTGCTCAAACTCCCCAAGAAATGCAGCGTTCGTAGGCCGGTATGGTGACTGGGGAAGTTGAGGTTTTCCGGCAGATAGCCGATGCGCATTCTCGCTGCTTTGCTGCCTGCGGGCTGGCCAAGCAATTGAGCTTGCCCACTGCTGGCGCGAATGATGCCTAACAAAATTTTGATGAGCGTGGTCTTGCCAGCTCCATTGGGCCCCAACAATCCGAATACTTCTCCTCGCCGCACTTCCAAGTCGACTCCCTGAAGCGCGGCGAAACTGCGACGCCGAAGCCAACCTTCTTGGTACGTTTTGCGCAGATCGCGAACGTCGATTGCCGATGCAGCGGAATTACTTGTCAAGTGCAATGCGTCGCCCCAGCCACTCAGTCAAAAAAACTCTCATCAGTACATCAATTCGATACAGCGCCACTTTCGATTATCCGATACGCGCTGGACCAATTTCCAAACTTGGGCCGGCGTCCGATTTTTTCCGCGAAATCAAGAAAACCGGGGGGCTAACACATGCTAACACACTTCAGATAAATGTTCCGCCGCCAGCATTTCACTTTATCGAAGTTGGCACCTGTCCAATTAGGCAGCAACAACTAAAGTTCCATCATCGAAGCGCCTAAATACAGCAACCACAGCGAAATCATTATAACCACACTGGCAATGGTTAGACGTACCCAGACCTTGGTCGACGGATATGCCCAAACATTTGTGGGAGGCGGTTCAGTAAGCGAGAATAGAAACCGCTGACGCTGTTGAGGGTCGTCCATCAAGGCCGCACGAACGGGTTCTAGAAGCCCATATTGAACAGAAAACTCCAGGGTCCCGTACAAGCGGTGCTTGCGTCCAATCGGGTCCACACCGTTTGCTTCAAAAATCCAAATTTGGTGGCCGAAACTCGCGTCGCTCTCTTCGTCGAAATAAACACAGCGGAGCGACTCAACTCGCGATTGATCGGGGCAGTACTCTTTGCGTGAAAGGGCGTACCGTGCCTGATCGTTGACCGCTTGCCATACCTCTTTCGAAAACTGATAGAAACTGGCGTCTGGCGTCATCCATGCAACCCTGCAGAATTACAACTGGAAGCCCTAGCCGACCGAGTCATTAAATGACCTAATGCCCCGACCGGCAGAACGGTGCAAAAATACTCCGCCATTGGTAACGAATTCAATCATCACTCCAGCGGAACGACCCGCAGAGCTTTGTCGTTACCAAGTGTCCAAGATTATGCCTCGTTTCACCCCCTGTGTCATTAGCGTTTTGCGCTAATTTAGCTGCAAAGCCAGATTAATAGTGCAATAGATCTTGACTTGTTGGAAACCAGCCAAATATCGCAAGTCACCCTTATGGGTTGTTTGGTCAATCGTGTGTCTAATTGCTCCACCCCATCGAGAGTGAAATCTCCGGGCATCGCACGTTACAATTCTGCTGGGGCTTGCATGACATCATAGTTTGTAAACTCAAGTGCAAGGCTATACTGTCGTCGCCAGATCGTTAAGACGATGCGCTATTTCCAAATTGTAAGAGAACTGTCGCATAACCATGAGTTTTCGAGTATCGCGGTTGACGCTTGGTAAGCCATTACGATTTCTCGCTTTGGCGGTTAATTTACTGAGTGTTCAATTTTGCTGCGGACAGGAGACTAGCGGCGGTGACGTCAAGCAGGGAGCTGCGGGCGTGCCCTCCCCAGCGACGGCAATCTATCCGCTGGATATGGTTATTAAACCCGACGGAAAATCGGCCTACGTCGTTGACCGAAACTTGCCAGGAGTTTGGTTCTGGAGTGCCGGCAAGTTGGAGATTTTCGCGCAAGGTGCGAAGAACTTTCGTCAGCCGCTCAACGCCGCGCGGTGCCTCGCACTCGATAAAGACGCCAATCTGTTGGTCGGAGACAGCAGTACTCGTGATATCTATCGCTGTGAAGCGGGCGGAAAATTCACACCGCTCACCGGCGGTAAGATCGGAATTCCCATGGATATAGCTCTGAAGAATGACGGTACCATCTATGTCGCTGATCTAGAAACAAAGTACCTGTTGAGAATCCCAGCCAATTCGGACAAGGTGGAACGCGTTGCGCAGGTAAATCCTCGAGGACTGTTCGTCGACTCAAAGCAACAAGTGTGGGTCGTTTCCCAGAATGCACAACAGTTATTGATAGTCGCGGACGACGGAAAGACCGAAGTGATCGTCGCAGATCGGCAATTTGATTTCCCACATCAAGTCGTCGTCAACTCGTCTGGCGAAGCGTTTGTATCTGATGGCTACAAGAAATGTATTTGGAAAGTCGTTCGGGGGTCCGCACCGACAGCCGTCGTGCAAGGGCCGCCACTGGATAATCCCGTTGGATTGGCAATCGCTGAAGACCAAGTTTACGTTGTCGATCCGCGTGCTGCGAAGGTATTTAGGCTCAGCCCAGAATCTAAACTGATTGAGTGGTTTGCCATTGTGCGATAATCGCCGTAATTCGGACTAGACTTCCTTAACGCCACGATCTGGTTACTGGACTCCGCAGCCAAAGCTGTCGCATCGAGCAGTTGTTTGTTGGATTGGCTTTCACCGAGTTGTGTCGCCAGTCTCTAAATGTTGTGTCGCCAGTCTCTAAATTTGGAGCCGACACAGTTCGTTAGTATAACTGGCCATCGACTGGCAGACGGCGTTCTCGCAACCATTGATAATCTCGGTCAGCGTCATCCTGCCGCCCCAGAGCCTCCAATATCTTGGCTCGATGATAGATCATTACGCCTACCGCCCACAACAAACTCCCTTGAGGTGTTTGCGTGATGGATTTGTCCAGCGTTAACGGTTGTGCTACATCGACGACCTCGTTTGTCGCATCCTTGCCTTCAGAGTTGCTCTCTGTCCCTGCGTTCTGCTGTTCCGGTTTGGTTTGTTTGAGCTTGCCGCTACTGTCTTTTGCGTTCGGTGACTTAGTGGCAAGTTTCTCGATCTGTGTTGGCAATAACAGTCGTTTGTCGAGTTTGTCGAGAATTTGCTGGACCGCAAAATCAGCATCCACCAGCGCTTCACTCAAGCGCCCCATTTGAAAGTAAACCCAAGCACGTGTATCTCGAAAACTGACTTCATCCTGCTCGAACTCCAGCGCACGATTAATCTCATCGAGAGCCTGATCCAAATTGGATGCAGCCAGTGCGCGAAAATAAGCCAAGTTGTTCCAGTTTTCCGCATTAAGAACTTTGCGATTTGCGAACGCAAATTCCAGCATTTTCACCGCTTGCGAAAAATGACCATGCTCAGCCAGCTCTTCGGCAAATCGTGGACCCAACGCCCGGAACTTAGGCGCCTTTTGTGCAGCAAGCAGGTACAGCTCCAGTTGTTGATCGGGTTCGGTCTCCGGAACTTGCAGGTACCTCAAATTCCAATAGTGGATGTCGGACTCAATGTCGGAATCCCAGCGGCGGGCGCGATGAACATATTCATTGGCCGCGACGTCGTCCTTGCGCTGGTATGCATTCATCGCGGCAGCCAAATGCCAACGTGCAATCTCGCTGGGCAATAACGACCTCAACACGGGCACGATGGCAATGGCAACGATCACCAGAATTATAACCAGATAGGTGGCTTTTTTTCCGTCGCTTTTTCTACGCATCAATTCAGTTCATCCCCACCGATCCACGGGTTGCAAAAAACAGATCTTTTTCGATAGCCATTCAAAAACATCTCGATCGGTCAACACGTTATCCGAAGTCTACGATAAACTGAATATAGTTGAATAGGTTCCCTCTGTGGTTCGCATTTCGCGGCATCATGAGGTTGACCTATGAATGTTTGCAGTTGCTTTTTTGGGTAAGGAGATTGACTATGCCGCTGTATGAAGTTGAAACTGATTCGCACATAATTATCACGTGGGCGGAAAATGAACAGCTGGCAAAACAGGTGGTGACGGAAGCTTACCCCAATGACCAAGTGATTCGTATGACCAAGCGCCCACGCGACACTTGGGTAATCTCCAAGTCGGTGCTTGGGCTCACACCCCATTCCGCCGACATATGCAGTGTGGCGCGAGATTGTTTGTCAAAGTCCTCAGGCGACAAAGTTCATGCCATTCGTCTGTACATGCATGAAACGGGCAGCGATCTTGAAAAAGCGCGGCGCGTAATCGAAAGCAATATGGTGATGGGCTGGTAATCGCAGCTCCAAGCGATTTTTGTAACGCTGGCTCAATTGCCGATAGCGCATCGTTGTTGCAGCTCCTGCCTGGCTGCAAATGACGGTCCTCGAATTCTGTGTACAAAGCACGCGCACTAGTGTGTGCTGGCCGCATGAGGATTGACTATTGCGCAAATTCCAGAAGGTGTTTTGTGTCGAAAATCCCTCGCAAGATATTCAACTCCCTGCCGCCCAAGTCCTGATTGAAGGATTGCTTTTGAAATGGCCGAAGCGATGACCGATTCTGCACTCATGGAACCCCCACGCCATTCGCGGTATACCGACGATGTTCGCCTAGGCATGTCGATCGAGAGCTTGGACACGCCAACGCTGTTACTGGATCGAGCGGCCAGCCAACGCAACTTGGCCAAGATGGCTGAGTTCTTTCAAAATCGCCCTGCTAAATTGCGGCCGCATTTTAAGAACCACAAATGCGTCCAACTCGCTCGCCTACAAATGGCCAGTGGTGCGATCGGCATGACTTGTGCCAAGCTCGGCGAAGCTGAGGTCTTAGTCGATCACGGTTTTCGAGATCTATTGATTGCTAACCAAGTCGTGGGAGAATTAAAAATCTCGCGTCTGGCCAGATTGAACAATCGTGCAAAAGTGGCCGTAGCCATTGATCATTGGGACCACGCCGTCGCCTTGTCGACGGCTGCGTGCGAAGCCGGTTCGACGATCCCTATCCTAATCGAAGTCGACATTGGTATGGGGCGATGTGGAGTTCAAGCGGGTGAACCCACACTCGAATTAGCTCGCCGGATACAACAATTGGCAGGCATTCGTTTTGCCGGACTTCAGGCATTTGAAGGACATTTGGTTAACGTACTTGACCGCACCGAAAGAACCGAAAAGGCGACCGCCGCTATGCTTGCGGCCATCGAAACTAGGCAACTGCTTGAGCGCTCTGGCATAGAAGTCGGTTGTATCAGTGGATGTTCGACCGCGACGTACAACAGTACCGGTATTATGGCGGGCATCGATGAAGGTCAGGCGGGTACGTACGCCACCATGGACCGACAATATCATCGGCTGACACCTGA
>CAZVBC010000083.1:14444-21548 GCA_964625155.1 uncultured Pirellulaceae bacterium | reverse complement strand
TTTCCATTGAGTTTGGCAACTTGTTTCATTTCTTCACGCATTCACCAATTCAAACTGTCCTTCGCGATCCAACAATCCAATTGCGTCGGTGGTTCTGTTTATTCGAATAATGCTAGCTCTGGCGCGGCGATTGTAAAAAAGTTGGCGAATTTGAAACTCGGCGCTAGACTGAAGCGTCTACCCCCAACACCAAACGTACGTTTGCGGTAGTTTTTGGGGAGGTTAGCCACAATCTTAACTTTTCTGAAAGTCCCAATTAATTGGTAATGGGGACCACGTTAACCATCGGGCCGTCGAGAACTAGCATGTCGGCAAGTTAGTTTTCTAACGTGAGCATCGCTGACGAAGTTTGCACTAACCCAATGATTGGTACTGTTGAAGTGAGCGAATTCATGAATCTATCGCGTCGCCAATTGCTGCATAACATGCTTATGGTTGTGGTTCTAGGTTTTGTTTCTTGTTTCCTTCACCCAGTGTCGGCACAAACAAAATCGGAACAGACATCCACAGCAGATGAATCGCAAAGCAGCCCGAACGCGCAGGTCGATGACGAAAAAAGGAACGAGCCCCGACCGCATGAACAAACTATCTATGTTCCTTACAACAAACTGCGAGATGTCTTTGAACAGCAAGGTCGCGGCGTGTTCCTGCCCTACGAAAAATTCCAAGAGCTGTGGCAAGCGGCCCGTTCGCACGCTGTGCCGGTGCCAACGCCAGCTCACCCCGTAGATTCGCTCATCACCGAAATTGACAGCGAAGCAGAGGTTGGCCAGGAAGTCGTCACCGTCAACGCGACATTGAGGATCGAGCTGTTGAAGCCAGGGTGGACCAAAGTCCCGCTAAGGTTATCGGACGCAGCAATTCGCTCGGCTACGATAGCTGGAGAAACCGCGAGAATAATCACATTAGACGATGGACATCATTTTCTGCTGATCGAAAACCCCGACAAAAAGTCGCGTCAAGTCGAATTGAAATTGGAGTATGTGCGGGCATACGAAAAATCACCTGGCAAGAACAGCGTGCGGTTTTTCAGTCCTCAAGCGTCTGTTAATCGCTGGCGCGTGCGAGTGCCGCAAGACGGTATCAAGATCAATATTCAACCACTAATCGCAGCCGCCGAATTAACTCCACAACCAAACGCGAGTGATAAATCAACCGAGTCACAGGGGTCTCAACCCGAAACGGCTATCGTGGCCTTTGTCGGTGCGACTCCCCAGGTCCAGATCGAATGGACTGCCAAAGCCGAAGGAGCGACAGGTTTGACAGCGCTTGCAACCGCTCAAGCGGTACAGGAAGTCATGATAGATGAGGGGATCGCACGCACCCGCGCGACGCTGCGCTACGAAATCAGTCGCGCGCAACTTTCTAAATTAGTAGTCGACGTCCCTCTGGACCAAAAGATCGTCAATGTCTACGACAATAACGTTCGTCGCTGGGAAATCAATGAAGTGAACTCCATGCGACGGATCGAGGTTGAACTGTTTGAACCAGCCGCACAACAACAGACGCTGGTTATCGAAATGGAGCAAGGCATTGATCAAGCTGGTCCAGTGCAGCAGGAGAAAATCGAAGCCAGCGTGCCGATTGTCAAAGCTGTCGATGTAGGGCGCCAGCAAGGCACGGTTGTTGTGCGAGTCGCACCCGCATTGCGTGCGGAAGTGACCGAACGCGTTGGTGTGTTGCAACTCGACTCAAATGAACTGCCCCCCAGCGTCAAAGATCAAACTTGGAACTTTGCCTACAGGTATACGGCTCTTCCCTATAGCTTGAAACTCAGCCTGGAAAAAGTTCAACCGAAGATCTCTGTTACTCAATTGGTCGAGGCCTACATCGAACCTGAGCAAATACAAGCTGAATTGATGGCAGTGTACAACATCGAAAACGCTGGAGTCTTCCAGTTGGAATTGCAGATTCCCAACGGATTCGAAGTAAGGCAAGTGCGTGGAGCGACCATCTCCGACGCCCCAGCGCTGCAGGTGGATACCCATGATATACCTGCCGATAATCCAACTCGGATGAACATTACTCTGCAACGGAAAGCCATCGGGCGGGTCGGATTAAAGGTCGAATTGGTCCGCCGATTGACCGACAATAATTTATTGACTCCTACCGGCTCCAGTTCGACTTTGCCAGTCCCGATTCCCCAGGCCAAGCAGATTTTACTGGATCAAGTTTCAGGGCGTTTGGTGATTTACTCGCCCGAGAGTTTGCGTATCAATCCCAATGTTCCCCAGGGATTGCGAGCGATCGCGGTGGAAGAAGCCTTCGACGGGATCGCTTCATCGAGAAATGGTCGGATGCCGGCTCTGCGTCCGGTGTTAGCCTATGCCTTTGCAGAGCAGCCCGCCAGTTTAGACATTGTCGCCGAACGGCGCAAACCATTTGTGACTGCCGGTCAGCGTTTGGCTGTGCGAGTCGAGTCGGGAGTCATTCGGTATGAAGCTTTAATCATGTTCGAGATCGAATACAGCGGCGTCAAGTCACTGCGCATTGACGTGCCCACAGCTATCGCAAGCGAATTGCGAAATCCAGGTCCACTGCGCGACAGGCCTGTGGAGCCATTACCAAACGATGTTGCTGAAGGGTATGTCGCCAAGAGTTACGCAGGATCTTCCGAGTTGATCGGCAAGCAGAATATAACACTGACGTGGGAACAGAAAATTGGAGAGCTGGATATCGGCAAAAGTATCGAAATCTCCGTACCACATCTACGTCCGATGGGAACGGATCGAGCTTGGGGGCAGATCGTGCTCGCGAAGAACGAAACGCTAGACATTGAACCATTGGGAACACCGCAAGGACTGCGACCTATCGATCCTGATCAAGATGTTTTCCCCACAGCCAAGATCGAAAAAGCCGCATGGGCACTGGAATTCCACGACAACTGGACATTGAATCTTTCAGCCACTCGTTACCAGATGGAGGAGGTCAAGCGGACAAGCATTGAGAGAGCGCTAGTGCGGACTATCATCACGCGCGGTGGGCAACTGGGAGTGCAAGCACTTTATCGGATTCGCAGCGCTCGGCAGCGGTTGACCATTAAGTTACCCAGCGACAGCGAGTATGATGCCAATCCACTCCGTATCAATGGTTCTCCTGTACCCTTAGAGCGTGGCAATCCAAACGAATTATTTGTTCCTCTTGTCGGCCAGAACGCTGAACAACCCTTTGTTTTGGATTTGCGTTATACACATAAGGGCAATCAGCAAAAACTGGAGATGCCCGAGTTCCCTGAAGATCCAGCAGCGCAGAAAGTTTATTACAGCGTCTTTCTTCCCAAAGAACTTGTACTGATTGATTATCGTGGAAATTGGACTGACGAATGGACTTGGAGCAACCAAGGATTCAAGCGCGTTCCCCTGGCTAATCAAACAGATTCGGCTCTGGAGAGCTGGGTTACTGACCAAATCCCAATTTCCTCCAGCCCACCGTTTCAGCATGACGGAACTTCTTGGTTGTTTTCGACCCTCAAACCACAAGTTGGCGTCAATGGAACGCTGGCCTTGCAAGTTGTCGATGAGAGGATTTTTGCGGCCATCATTTTTGCAGCTTTGATCGCAATTGGACTGATCTGGTTAGTTCGGCCTGTGGTTGAAAAGCTAGTAGTCGTTGCTTTGATTGTTGGTGCGATTATCGCGTGTGGTATTTTTCTTCCAACGCTCGCTCATCAGCTCTTGAATATTTCAACCTATGCTGCGATGGCAGTCGTGGGCTTGTTGTGGACGGCCTTGCATACGGGCCGAAGTTGTATTTTCTTGTCGCAACATTGGACAAACTCCACGCCTCGACCAAAACAAAGCAACGTCGTCGAGGCATCAGTGGATACAACCAACAATTCTGTGTATGAGCCGATGAAGCCGAGCAAATCGAATGAAGCGGAGGTGGTTGATTCGCCTGCGACCACGGAAGAAACTGATGGAATTGAAGGGCAAGGAGGAAAAAATGGTTAATCAATTCTCAGCTTCCGTTTATTCCTCCCACCAGTTCGGTTGCACCGCATTTCGAGGTTGTCTTGGGCAGGCATGCACCGTCAGTGTATTAGCTCTGCTGGCAACATTTGCCCATGGGCAGGTTGTGGCTCCGCGCAATCATCACTCTGGCGATGCGGCTGGGAAACCTAATGGCATTGTTCGCGAATTGTTTGTGCCATTCGAAGAACTGGATGTGCTTCTTGGTCGTCAAGCCCAATGCGTCTATATGACGCGCGCGGAGTTTGAAGACCTCAAAGCGCGGGCGAACATCGTGCCCAGTGATGTAATCCCAACTCCAGCTACTTGGGTGTCGGCAAATTATCGAATTGAGGTGCAGGCCGGGCAAGCAGTTGTTGACGGCGAATTGGAGATCGACGTCCTGGACGACGGATTGCAGCAACTCGAATTACAAACCACCGACGTGCACATCACTCGTGCGTCGCTCGATGGGCAACTGGCAAAACTAGGCGCGAATGGAAATCGTGGACCCAGTCTATTTGTCGAAGGCAAAGGCCGCCATGCACTCAAACTGGAGATGATTACCAATGTCGTATCGACCGCCGCGATTCAGTCGATGAATTTGCAGCTTCCCGCAGCACCGACGGCGAAGCTGAGGTTGGTGGTTCCAGGGAACATCGAAATCAAATCGGGCGCGACTGTCCTGAGTCGACAATACGATGCAAATACCAACCTCACGAACTTCGATTTGCTTCCCATCCGAGGCGCTATGCAGTTAGTCATGTCGCTGAATAATCGCATGTTGCACGAGCAATCGCTGCTACTGTCTCGCAGTGTGCTCCTGGACGAAATAACGCAGCCTTGTGAACGCTTGTACATGACCACTGCAATCAGCGTTCTTCAGGGTGCTACCGATCAACTGCGCATCGAATTCCCCAGCGATTTCGAAGTTAGTTCTGTAGTCACGCCACTACTGTCCAGTTGGAGTATCGAATCGGCTGCAGCAAGATCAACGTTGGTCGTTAAGTTACGGGAAAACGTGACAGACCGCGTTGTATTACGATTTAGCCTGTTGCGTTTGGCGCCTCAGTTGAACAATTGGACTTTGCCTGAGATTCGCATCGCGGGGGTCGTCAGTCAGCCCATGGTGACGGCTTTGCTGGTTGAAGAGGGGCTCACGGCTGAATCGATGCAAACCAAAGGCTTGATCCCGATTGACGGGCAATCTCTTTCACAGTCGCTTGCTGAGTATCTGCAGACTGAGCAGGACGGCACAGAGCGTCTGCGGGTATTCTCGGCTTACTACACACCTAATGTCGAACATGAACTGGCTGTTCGCTTTACCAAACCGCGAGGAAATCTCGCGGCTGCGACGAAATTGCTATTGACGATGGATGACCGCAGTTTGCACCTGCACGGTGGATTTGGACTCATGGCAGATGCCGAAAAGGTTTTCGCCTTGGACTTTAGCGGCCCGCGTCATTGGCAAGTCGAGCAGGTTTCTCTTGGCGATGGAACGAAGTTAGCCTTCGAGAAATTTGTCGCCGAGGACCGTCTCCGCTACAACGTCCGATTTCCGACTGGTACGCCTGTCGGAACCCAACGCGATGTTGTGTTTCAAGCTCGACACGTCCCGGAGAATTGGTTGAGTTCCTGGTCGGAGCAGCGTGTGGAATTTCCTGATTTTCACGTAGAAAACACGACCGAAGATTCGGGTGCGATCGCAGTCCAGGTTGCGGATGATTTGGAGGCACGCCCTGAATCGACAATGAATTTGGATCCTTTGTCCGATGCCGACAAAGTGCGCTATCAAATGAACCAAGTTGCCAGCGTCGCTGCCTATGGATACCAACGCCGCCCATGGAGTGCAGTATTCGCAGTTTCTCGACCGGAACCCAGGGTCACAGCTCATCACCTTTCGTTCTTCAAATTTCAATCCGAGAACATGCTTGCTCATTACGAACTGAGTTTTCAGATTGAACAAGCACGCACACAACATTTAGCGTTTTCCTTCGACGAGTCGACACCTGCAGAAATTACAATTCGTGGTATTGCTGGAACTCAAATCAAGGAAGCAGTTAGTACCGTAGCCAACTCGCGCCGAATTTGGACGGTTACGCTCGCACGGCCGACTCGCGGTTTGGTCAACTTGGCAGTCGATTTTTCACAAGCAGCAACCGGGAACTTGTCAGAGAGTCGTGCACTGCCACTTCCTCTTGCCATGTCCGTGGTCAGGCAATCCGGAACAGTTGCCATCGAAGGTGACCCTGAGTTTGATATCTCGGTCGAGAACGCACCGGTTCCTGTTGATATTGGTGAATTGGTCGATGCACAATACCAGGTAGGTCGACGATTGCTGGGTGTGTACGGTTATGTCGGGACCGGTCCGGCGATACGTACCCGCTTAGCTCGCCGAGATCTGCATGGGATCCCAGCAACGTTGGTCGAACGAGCTGAAATGTTAACAATGTTTGACAAATCAGGGATGTGCCAAACTGCCGCTCGGTATCAACTGAAGACCAAATCACAGTATTTCGATGTGAAGCTGCCCGATGGGGCGAAACTGTGGACGATTCAGATTGATGGCAAACCTGCAACGCCGCAGCGCCGCGGCAGCAATTTAGTCATTCCGTTGCAACCAGGACTGGCTACAGAAAACCATGACCTTCAATTGGTATACGAAACGTCTGTATCGCCGTTTACGCATCGCGGCTCAGTGAGTTTCTCGGCCCCACAAATCGCCGAACGAGAATCGACCGACTCGCTGGCCGCTTCGATCCCCATTGCAGATATCGATTGGCAAATTGTCTTGCCCAATGGATATGTGCTGGTCAATCCATCAGGGAATGTCGATGTGGTCGCTAATGTCAATCAATCTTGGCTGCAATCGCTCGGCAATTGGTCCATGTTCCTTGGAGGAAAGGGGCCGCACTTCTACACACGCAGAGCCGCCGTTGACCGCAGCCCACAAGACAATCTTGTTCTTGCTGAACCGACAGCAATACAAGAGTACTTTGCAGACGGTCAGGCGTCATCTGTATCCAGCGATCCCTTCGGTGCTCGTGACACAGCGATCACGAAGGAAGTACCTGGTGGAGGCATGGGGCGAAATTTTGCTGGCAAGGATGATCGGCTAGCGGGAGAAATCCAAGCGGGTATGAGCGGAATGGGTATG
>CAZVBC010000083.1:0-14344 GCA_964625155.1 uncultured Pirellulaceae bacterium | reverse complement strand
CAAGGATGATCGGCTAGCGGGAGAAATCCAAGCGGGTATGAGCGGAATGGGTATGGGCGGAATGGGTATGAGCGGAATGGGTATGGGCGGCGGTGTAGAGCTGCCCAATGCCGCTAATCTAAGACGTAGTGAAACAACTCGCCCCGAAACATCGGAATTAGGTCGATTTCGCCCCAATGCCTCGCTCCCTGGCGAACCGACCACGCAAACACCTCAAGGTCCGCCCAGTCCAGTTGCAGCCTCGGATAGTGAAGCGAAACAGCAGGTGGCGGATCCTTTTTCAGATCCCGTAACCAGTGAGGCGTCATCGTCTTTACCACTGCCCGGCCTCGACTCTCAATCCTCTGATAACTCGCCAGCGCGAGCCACTGTTTTTCGTTCATGGGTCATGGAAGGGATTCGAGGATTACCCATCTCATTGTCAGCATCGCCGAACAGTCATACCGTACGTTTCCAAAGTCTAGGGATCGAACCTACGGTGCAAGCCGTAGTGATTGACCAGCGCATGCTCACATGGTTGGCTCTAACGGTTGCCTTTGGTACCGGTACGATTGGCTTCATGCTGCGTCACACCAAGTTTCGCACTAAATTTGGCTATGTTGCATTCTTGTTGATTGCCGCGATCGCCTGTCCGTTGGTGGTTGGATTCGAAGGCGAAATGGAGGCAGTCGCACAGGCACTGTTACCCATCGTACTGATCTTGTCAGCTTTCTATGCCATCCATCAAGCGGCAAATGTGATCGGTGCTGGCATAAAGAAGTGGCTGAATCCACACTACCTACGCTGGATGCGAAGGGTCACCGTTAATTCCGTAGTTGCGACGATTGTTTGCGGTTGGGCATTGGCACCGATTGGACGTGCACAGACGCAAACGCCCGAAGGTGTGGATCTGAATGCAACGAGTATTGCTGAACTATCCGAACGACTGCGCGAGCAATTGGATCGCGCCGAGAAAAGGTTGCCGGTTATCGTACCCGACGATGTCGTGGTCATTCCCTACGACCTTCAGGCTCCTCAGCAGGCGACCGCTGCCGACAAGATCCTCGTACCCTATGCAACCTACCAGCGATTATGGAGGTTGGTTCATCCCGACCAAACACCCCGTCTGCCACCGAGGAATTATGCACTCTCCAGCGCTGAATACCTTACTCAATTAACTGATAGAGACAATCTGTCTGTATCGGCGGTACTGTACATCGATGTCTTCGTTAATTCACCAGTCACGATTCCTTTACCGTTCCATGGTGCAGTGCTCGAGAAAGCAACTTTGGACGGCTCGGTCGCGATTATTGATGTTGGTGGATTTAATCCACAAGTCAAGACGCAGGCCGATACCGCTCCGGGCCAGAGTCCATCACCTACCGCGACTGAGTTGCGTCCGGCAACTTCGGCAAACGTCATGTCGTTAGTGGCTACTGGACCAGGACGCAAGCGACTTGAGTTTGAGGCCCGGGTGCGCGTTGAGCGGCGAGGAGGTTGGAGAACCGCTGAAGCTCAATTTCCGGGTGCTGGCGCCAACGTGCTAAATCTGGTTGTTCCTGATATGGGGACTGAACTGCGCATTGGCAAACCGGGTGCTCAAATCGACCATGAGACTTCACAGCCTAATCAGAAAGTGTCAGCCAGCCTTGGTGCCGCAGGAGGGCTCGAAATTCACTGGCGTCCGAAAGTCGCCCAATCAATTGCGGATCAAACCATGTCGGTCTCCAGCGAATCGATCATGGACATTCAAGAGGACGGGGTGCGTTATTTGTGGCACGGCAAGTTCGATTTTCCCCGTGCACGTCGCAGCGCTTTGTCATTTGATGTCCCCAAAGATTTTATGGTTGAACGCGTGGTGGGAAGCAATATTCGAGGTTGGCTCGCCAAACAGGACGAAAGTGGACAACGAGTCGAAGTACAGTTGCTGCAGGCTGCTACAGATAGCGAAAAAATAACCGTTCTATTGTCAAAGTATGGAACTTCGCACGGCGGGCCAGTCTCAAGCTTGGCGGTACCTTTCGTGTCGATTCCGGAATCCAAGTTGCATCAAGGGGAGATCACCCTCCGGCGCAGCCGTTTGTTAGAAATCGAAGTTGGTGAAATAACTGGCATTCGGCGGACCGACACGCGCACGAAGTGGGACTGGTTTTCCGAAATTGTCGCTGAGAGCCCGTTGCCGTTGGAAGCATTCCAAACTTTTCAGTTCTCGCAAACCCCATACAAGCTCCCGTTGCAGATAACGCCCGTCAAGCTGCAATTCAACGTACAATCACAAACGTTGTTGAAAGTTGCTGAGCAAGAAACTCGATTAGAGACAAGAATCATCTTCGACCATCCGACGCGGCCAATCTATCAGGCGGAAATCCGCCTTCCCGAGTCCATAGAACTCACTCGACCTGTGATAGCGGGGGCGTTTGATTGGCACCAAGTTGTAAATAACGGCGAGCGCAATGTTAGGCTTTATTTTGCGGATGGTCGATCGACAACGTTTTCAGTGATTCTGAGAGGTTCCTTCAAGAACCAACCTGCCGAGGATGGTGCGGCATCAGACTTAGCTATGCAGCCGGTCGATATTCCGCGTATCCAGATCTCTGATGCGACTGCCCACGAGGGAGACGTCGTCATTCAAGCGGAACCTGCGTTTGATATAGCAGTCGAGAATCTGCAACAGGCTCAAATTGCCCACTTGGATTCGGTTTACAACTGGCTGGATAAAAAACAACAGAGTGCGGTTTTGGCAGCAGTACATTTCACTTCGCCGGCGTACAGTGGCCAGTTGCGAGTGACCAAACGCAAACCTCAGATCAGTGGTTTCTCGGTTACCAACGTGCGCGTGACCGATCGAGCGATTGAAGAAACCATTTACATCGATTACTCGATTCTGGTTACTGGCGTCGGACAATTGGAGTTCCTGCTGCCGGCTTCAATGCGTGAGGCTCACATCCAAGCCCCGCTGCTGCGGCAAAAAACTCTGCTACCCATGGATGACCGAGTCGACTCGCCAGTTCGCGTTCGATTGGATTTGCAGCGTGATGTAATGGGGCAGTATCGAGTTGTGATTGCTAACGATCGCCAATTGGTTGGAGGCCCGCAGGAAGTGCCGCTCCCAACGATCCTGACCGGCCGCACCGACCGCCGGCTGGTGACTCTAGAAAATTCGGGCAATGACGAGTTAGTGGTTGTCGACCGAAGCCATGTCGACCAGCTTCAATCAAGTCAATCGCAGTGGAAAATGTTGGCTGGCTTGCTCGGTGAAAAGCTTTCCGAAGCGTATGTGGTACGCGATGGCAACGATGCGCCGCGGCTGGTCTATGCGACCAAATCACGTGCACAAGTGCAAACCGTTGGCGCGCGAATCGGGTTGGCAAAGACGTCGTTGATCGTCGACCAAAGTGGTGCTTATCGTGCTAGTCAAGAATTTCGCGTTGAAAATCGGACAGAACAATATCTAGAGATTGCCTTGCCGGTCGGTTCACAGCTTTGGACCGCATGGGTCGCGAATGAACCCGTGAAACCAATTCGCGCTGTGCCTGTTGGAGCCCAGAATCTAACCAGCAATCAACGAGAATACTTGGTAAGAATCCCGCTGGTCAAAACGGCTGAGGGTGATTTAGATTATGGAGTAACCATCAAATATGGCGGACAGATTGCGCCTCCAAGGGAATTCCAGCGAGTTCGATTTCCTTTGCCACGAACCACGAACATTCGCGTAGAACTTTCACAAGTGACACTTCACCTACCGACTTCTCACAAGTGGTTTAATTTTTCCGGAACATTGGGGCAGGTACACGATCAAGAGGATCTGCTGGCTGACTTTTTGGCTTTTAAAGGGCGTCAACTATCGGAGCTCAGCGATATGCTGAGTGTGGCATCTCGGGCCAGTTCGTTTTCGCGAGCACGAGCGGAAAACAACCTGAGGCAATTGGGATCGGCTTTACAGGATGAAAGCCAAACCTATCGCCAACAACCGAAATCCGCCAAACTGCAGGCCCAGTTTCAGGCCAATTCAAACGTTCTTTCACAAGCAAATCAGCTGGCGAATCAGGCGACTCAAGATCGCGGTGTGGAGTTTGGAAACCGAGAATCGTTGGGAAAGAATTATAATTTGCAACAGAATGGCAGCTCGAAAGGAGTCGTGATCCAGCTCGATAACAACTTCGCTGCGGAACAATCCAGCTCGCAACCTAGTCAGGTTGTACAGTTTGATACCTCTTGGTTAGGTATCCATGACGTCGACAAGAAACGGAATGATGCCGAAGCTGAAAAGAAACCCGCACTAGAGTTGGCAGAGTCCGATGAGCAGGCACAGAAGCGATCACGCCCTCTCCAAATCGGCCAACTTGCGCCGCAGAACTTGAGCACTCCCGATATCAGTCGAGGTCTGAAGGCACAGACCAACGTTCCGATGCAGCAGGAAGTGGCCCCAAGCCGTGCCAAAGATGCATCGCAACGTTACTTGGAACGCTTGCAATCCGCACAAGAAGGCCAACAGATCGTTGATATGCCCAGTCGCCAAATCGACGAGTCGCTGAATGAGGCCATGAGAGCTGGCCTGGCAGATAACGTGAACATGCAAACGGAAGGCAAACCATTAACTGCCGGCTATCTGGCCAGCCTTGATGTAGCCCTTCCTGAACGCGGGCAAGTGTATTATTTCTCGACCCCTCGCGGTGAACTGGAACTGTCAGCTCAAAGCGTGTCGCACGACCTCACGCGCCGCGTTTGGGCCATAGTCACGATTCTTACGGTGTGTGCGAGCGCCTGGATAGTCGCCAAGGTCTGCCAGAATCTTGCTTGTGCCACACAGCTACGACATCTTGTCGCCGTTGCACTAATTTGTGTTGCCCTCTTTAGTTTGACGACAATGACCTTACCTGTTTGGGGCTTTGTGGCTGCAGTAGTATCTCTGGCGATGGTAGTCAAACGTTGAGCCCTAGTGGGCTAAGATCGCTAGAATTTTAGTTGCGGACTGCGCCGACTTGTTGAGCCAGTTTGTGTACGGTTTGCGTGATGCGATCTTCGATATCACCGGCCCAGCGAAAGGTAGGTCGGCCATACTCATACAAACTTGAACCACCTTCGTAACCACCCTCTTCCCATACGCGTCGGGACGGGATGTAGGCAATCATGTCGTCGGTGTACCCGCACACCCAAGTTCCAGGCCCAAATTCACGTTTGAACCTGAGCGCATAATCCACCACAGTTTCCGCTCCCATCCCAATGACCAACATTTCGTTTCCAAGTTTCCACGCATGAATGGGGTAGGGATAAGTTGCCGAAAATGTCTCTCCCTGATCAAGTTTTTGCAACATGCGTCCAGCCCAACGTGCGCGAATCTCGTTGCTATCCTTCAGCAAGCTCGTCAGTTCCGGACGGGAGACGACCGTCAAAAATGCAACATCGGCGAGCTCGAAAGATGTTTTTAGTGTTGGTGCTATCGTTTGCATGGGCTGGCTTAACCCACTCACAACACCCTCGGCCAACATGTGACCATACCGTTTGCAAAGCTCGACCGTTCGACGCGGGAGGGGATTCTGGTCCCCGCCACACGTATTGACGAACATAGCCACTGCACCGGGATACTGCGCTTCGATTTCCAACTGTGCAAAGCCTGGGTAGTCACCATTCCACGTATAAAAACTAAGCGTCGTTGGATGACAGGCATAACCAAAAACAATTGCCGCAATTTGGCCGTTGGGACGCGTCACTTTTAGGATCGGCACAGAATGATCAACAGGTCCTTTTAGTGGAATACCTTTTGCAAGCAGGTCAGGGACGTCCGCTTCTTTGTTATTACGACGGTTCACCGCAAAAGTGGCTTTCCCCATTCCTTGCTGTAACGTGGCGGGAGCCAGATCTTTAAGTGAGGCACGCACCAAGCTCACGCATTTTTCGATCATCAGATCGGTGTATTGGGCGACTAGTTGTTCCTGGTCCTTGTCGACTGGATAGTAATCAATCAAATCGTCTCCTAACCTAGGTCCACAGTGATTGTGAGAGAAGGTGAACATGATCTGATGACGCTCGATACCCAAATCGGATTTAAGCCGTGCGAACACTCGGTCGCTCATCGACTTCGGCACGCCCTGGAAATCGCTGGTAATCAAGATGGCACGTTGGCCGTCAGAATCTTGCAGCGCGAGAGCCTTCATCCATAAATCATGGAGCTTGCCATCCGGTGGTCGCTTTGAACCATAACCGGCCAACCAAACTGCAGTTTCGGGAGTAATTACTTCTTTGGAAATTCCTGCCAGCCAACCCGTTGCGGCACTGCCGACAAGCTGCATTTGAAAACAAACCAGCATCGCCAAAATCGAACATCGGAATGCAGATCGCATTTTGTGGCTACTCCATAATTCGCAGACGCTTTACAAAGTAAGTTTTATCAAGCGATCCCTAAACGGACATCGCCATTTTCAATAATTGATACCTGCTGAGTCCTTGGAGCGAAATCGTTTAACCGAGTGCCCATCGAGCCGCGCGTGCCCATTCGAGCCTCGCGTGCAACTTCCGCGCGGCAGCCTCCGTGCGTGCAAGTCTACACGTAAAACAGCATTCGCTTGGGCTGATAATAAATCGATTGCACGTGTTCAACAGACGCGAACATCATTTTCTACCAAACACTCTTTCCCTAACGGGAAAGGTTCGCGCAACTATCAGACTGTCCTGAAGGAACTGTTGTGCAACTCCCGCTGAGCAAGGTCCAAGTCGTGCTCGACCATCAAGCGAGCTAATTCGCGCACGTCAGTTGCAGCAGTCCACTTGAGTTTCTCTTTGGCTTTGGAGGCATCCCCCAACAGCAAATCGACTTCGGCAGGCCGAAAGTAGCGAGGATCGATTTCGACGTGCTGTTGCCAGTCCAAACCTAATTGCTGAAATACCAGATCGAGAAATTCGCGAATCGTTCGGGTTTCTCCAGTTGCAATCACGAAATCATCGGGCTCGTGGTGCTGCAGCATCAGCCACATCGCTTCGACGTAGTCTTTGGCGTAACCCCAATCTCGTTTGGCATCAAGATTTCCCAAATACAGTTTTTCTTGTAACCCAACCTTGATGCGAGTTGCTGCGCGCGTGATCTTGCGAGTCACAAACGTCTCGCCGCGCCGCGGCGACTCGTGGTTAAACAGAATGCCGTTGCACGCAAACATGTCGTAGCTGCGACGATAATTTACTGTTTGGAAAAAGGCATACACCTTGGCGCAAGCATAGGGACTCTGCGGGTTAAATGGCGTCTTTTCGGATTGTGGTGTTTCCAAGACTTTGCCAAACATCTCCGAACTGCTCGCTTGATAGACTCGCACTTGTTTGCGTTTGTTGAGCAACCGAGCCGCTTCCAAGACGTTGAGAGCTCCCACCCCGTCGCTCATCAGCGTGTAAACAGGCTGATCAAATGAAACGCGCACATGGCTTTGAGCGCCCAGATTATAAATTTCGTCAGGTTCGATCTCCTGAACCAAGTTGGTTAGCGCTTGGCCGTCCGTTAAATCACCGTAGTGCAACAGCAATTGTGGCTTTTCGTGAATGTCTCGATACAAATGGTCGATGCGACCGGTCGAAAAACTGCTCGAACGCCTCACCAGTCCGTGTACCAGATATCCTTTTCCAAGCAGCAATTCGGCCAAGTACGATCCGTCTTGGCCAGTAATTCCAGTAATTAACGCAGATCGCATCTCAGCTCCTTCTTCTCCCGTGAAACAATATTTCCGTGTTTTCGTTGAATGCTCTACAACACATAATGCTCTGCATTTTACTTGTTTTGTGCCGTTCGCAGAGTCCCAGATGACATTTCACTAACAAAAGCCTGGTAAGCTTTCTTAAGTCCTGTATCCAAGCTGGTTTTGGGTGACCAACCGGTAGAACGTAGCAACGCGATATCTGTTTGTTTGCGAGGAGTGCCGTCCGGCTTGCTAGGATCGGTACGAATGCGTCCTTGATAACCAACGACTTGAGCGACTTTTTGTGCTAGCTCCAATATGGTCAAGTCTTCCCCTGAACCAACATTCACCCAATCCGGAGGGCTGGGAAGCTGAAGCAAATGGACCAATGCATCTGCCAGATCATCGACGTAAAGGAATTCACGCCTGGGGCTCCCGGTTCCCCAGATTACAACTTCATCCAAGCCAGCTTCCTTCGCTTCGTGAAATCTCCTGAGTAATGCTGGTAAAACGTGACAATTGTCCGGATGGTAGTTGTCGTTAGGGCCATACAGGTTGGTAGGCATGGCCGAGTGGTACAACACACCGAATTGCTTGCGATAGTATTCACATAATTTGAGCCCCACGATTTTGGCTAGCGCATAGGCTTCGTTCGTTTTTTCGAGTGGGCTGGTAAGTAATTGATCTTCGGTAATAGGTTGAGGAGCTAGTCGTGGATAGATACAGGTACTTCCCAAAAACAATAATCTAGACACGCCAGCGCAGTAAGCAGCTTCGATGACGGCCATCTCCACTCGCAAATTTTCCGTCATAAATTCGACAGGGAAAGCATTATTAGCGTGAATACCCCCCACCAAAGCAGCAGCCAAAACGACACATTCCGGCTTGTTTTCCTCGAAGAAAGCTTTTACGGCAAGCAAATTCCCCAGGTCCAACTCGGCGCGACTCCTGGTTATGACCCGAGTGCCCGTTTCGCGTTGCAAACGGCGGCAAACAGCACTTCCCACCATGCCTCGATGCCCTGCAACAAAAATTGATTTGGGAAGCATCGGTCACTCGACAATGTTTGAAATGTCAGTTGCGTTGAAGAAACTAATTCGCTTACGATCAACTTGTTCAGCGGAATTCTCTGGTGGGCATAGCGAGTGATTTTGATGCTGGTCGAAGTTCAATCACAACATTGTTTGCCAATCGGAGACAAAGCGTATGAACTGGCCAAACGCAAAGTGAGCTTCCGCAATCGAGAGGAATACTTACCATAATGTGCAATATCGAGCAAGTCTTCGAAATCAACCCAGATTGAATCCTGGCTCCATTTTTCGAGATTTCGAGCGATCTACAAACTTTGTGACCAATTCTTCTGAATCGTGAAAGTCTAGATTTCATGGCTGATGAACAAACGTTGAGTGCTGTCGAGCAGATAAAACTCGAAAGTCACTATTTGGGTGGCTCCATTGCGGACGAACTTAAATCAGACTCCGACGATTTTAATAAAGCCAACTCGACACTGCTAAAATTCCACGGTACCTACCAACAGGATAATCGTGATTCGCGGAAATCGAGTGACGGCAAGTCAGCCAAAGCGTTTGCCATGATGACTCGCACTCGAGTTCCTGGCGGTCGGTTGACAGCCGCACAATTGGTTGAGCATCTCGACCTGTGTGATCAACTGGGTAACGCGACCCTAAAATGTACAACCCGACAAGCGTTGCAGTTGCATGGCATTGCCAAAAGCGACTTGCGGGAAACGATCCATCGCATCAACAAGATTCAACTCAGTACTCTGGCAGCTTGTGGTGATGTGAATCGAAATGTGATGTGCTGTCCAGCACCATACAAAACTGCTGTCCGCATGGAATTGCAAAAACTAACGGATGCGTTGGTGGCTCATCTTGCGCCGAAGACACGAGCCTATTATGAAATCTGGGTTAAAGATCCAGATAGTGGTGAAGAGACATTGGTCGGCGGTCAGCCTGAAGGCGACGATGTTGAGCCGATATACGGCAAAACGTATTTGCCTCGCAAGTTTAAGACTGCGATCGGATTGCCCGAAGATAACTGCGTCGATATCTACACCAACGACCTGGGGTTCTTGGCAGTTGTGAGAGATAACCAGGTAATCGGTTACAACGTGCTTGTCGGCGGAGGCTTTGGAACCACCCCGAGCGCGAAAAAGACGTTTCCTGCACTGGCTAAACGTATGGCATTTGTCACTCCAGAACAGGCGGTAGGAGTTGCCGAAGCCGTTGTAAAGGTTCAGCGAGATAATGGCAATCGCGAGGATCGTAAGATCGCCAGACTGAAATACGTAATCGCGAATAAGGGAATCGAGTGGTTTCGTGCCGAGGTTGAAAAGTACTATGGAGCCAGCTTGCGCGACTGCACGGAGGATGACGTGCATGGCTTCAATGATCACCTCGGCTGGGATGAGCAAGGGGATGGCAAGTGGTTCTACGGCTGGAATGTTGAAAACGGTCGCTTGTACGACAGTGAAGACCGGCGTTGGAAATCAGCGATCCGCGAAATCTGTGCAAAGCTCAATCCCGGTATCCGACTAACCGCTCATCAGAGCATTTTGTTCACCGATATTGCGGCTGGAGATCGAACCACATTGGAATCCATCATTCGCCAACATCGCGTACCACTATCGGAAGAAATTTCGACTGTCCGGCGTTGGTCAATGGCCTGCGTCGCCTTACCAACTTGCGGACTAGCTATCACGGAAAGTGAGCGAGCACTGCCAGGTGTGATCGACAAAATGGAGGTTGAGCTGTCAAAATTGGGGCTTGACCAAGAAAAATTTACAGTACGCATGACGGGTTGCCCGAACGGATGCGCTCGCCCCTACAATGCCGATATCGCGTTTGTTGGCAAAGCCAAAGATAAATACACGGTGTATGTCGGAGGCCGTTTGTTAGGCAATCGGTTGGCTTTTATTCACAAAGATTTGGTACACCACGACGACTTGGTGCCGACTTTAGTCCCTCTGTTCGTGGCGTATAAACAGCACCGCGACACGGGCGAATCATTCGGCGACTTTTGCAACCGTGTGGGTAACGAATCGCTATTGACTTGGAGTTCACAATACGCCGCCGTTTGATTATTGGATGGGATCCTAGCTGGACAGCGCCACGTTTGATTATGTTGTTAGAACTAGGTCGTTGCAGTGACATCGTTTAACCTGCGGTCAAAGGTGAGGACTGGGTTGAGTTTTCGCAATTGTGTTAATCCAAACCGTAATAATGCCAAACTCACTCCAGTCCTCGACTTTGGCTGCGGGTTAAACGATTACAAAGCTCCGGCTGAAAAACCACATTTGGACGGCGCTGTCCAACCAGGATGCCGCTCGTAAACTGAGTCGCTCGTTCAATGACGTGCGTTGCATCAGATCGAGTTTTCAACTCGAAGGAATTCGGATTTATGTCCTCCAGTTTTTTCCGCGAACCAATGACAGGGGTCATTCGTCAAGGAAATCAAATCGTGGGGGCAATCTGTTTGCCGGAAGAAGACTGTGCAGACTTTATCGAGGCTTTTAATGCGTGTTATGGTTCAATGCGAATGCGCATCGAACCGAATTCGCCCGTGTCGACCGGTCGGTCCACTAGGACTCATTTGTTGAGGCCGGTAGGTGCTCGCGCGAATCCACTCGGGAGATAGAAGTTGACCAAACGCCGCGCTCTTGTGTGGCTAAGCTGCGGGTAAACTTCAGCGCTGGGACAACCACTTTTTTTGAATTCTCACTTACGGGATGACTGAACGTGAAAGCGGACGAACTACGCGAAAAGTATCTCAGTTATTTTGTTTCTCAAGGACACAGTCGCCAGGCCAGTGACGTACTGGTACCGACATGGGATCCATCGGTCTTGTTTACTCCTGCGGGAATGAACCAGTTCAAAGACCATTTCCTTGGGAAAGTCAAATTAGAATTCACTCGCGCGACGACTTGCCAAAAGTGTTTGCGGACCGGGGACATCGATAATGTGGGACGGACCGCTTATCACCATACATTTTTTGAGATGCTGGGAAACTTCAGCTTCGGCGACTATTTCAAACGCGAGGCCATTCATTGGGCGTGGGAGTTTCTGACCAGTCCAAAGTGGTTGGCTATTCACCCAGATCGCTTGAGCGTCACGGTTTACAAAGATGACGACGAAGCAGCCGGAATTTGGCATGAAAAGATCGGGTTGCCAATGTCGCGCATCGCTCGTATGGAAGAGGATGAGAACTTCTGGCCCGCAAGTGCGCCCAGCCAAGGGCCCGACGGAGTCTGCGGTCCGTGCAGCGAAATCTATTACCAACTTGATTCGGGAAAGTCTGTCGAAATCTGGAACTTGGTATTCACTCAATTCAATCGCGTGGGTGACCCACCGGATAACTTACGCCCTCTCCCCAGCAAGAACATCGACACAGGCATGGGATTGGAACGAACCGCAAGTGTATTACAAGGTGTCCCCAGCAACTTTCATATCGACATCTTGTTCCCAATTGTCCAAGCAGCCGCCGAAGTTTGTTCAACAGCTTACCAATACGATAGCGATTCGGGACGGCGTTTGAGACGGATTACGGACCACGTGCGAGCTTGCACGTTTGCGGTGCACGAAAATGTTATTCCAGGTCCCAAGAAGGCTCGTTATGTCATCAAAAGGCTGCTGCGACGAGCTGTGCTGGATGGTCACCAACTCGGCATGCGCGAGCCATTTATGTTCCAATTGGTCCCGGCCGTTGTTAATGCTATGTCGCGCGTATACCCAGAATTAAATGAGACGGCTGCGCGTGTTGCTGAAGTCATCCGGCGTGAAGAAGCTGATTTCTTTGCCACGATTGGCGCGGGTCTTGAGCGTATTGATCGCGTATTTCAATCGATGCAGTCTGCCGATCGCGTCATGGTTGATGGCCAAGAAGCTGCCAGTTTGTACCAAACCTACGGCGTGCCTCCTGAACTGTTTCAAGTTTTGGCTTCGGAAAGGAACTTCTCGTTCGATTGGGATGGCTATCGCGAGGCCATGCACGAACATGAGAAGATCAGTGGTGGCGAACGAGGCGAACTGTTTCAGACTGGTCCCATCGAAACTCTCAAGGAAGCTCTACTGCGCACCGATTTCGTGGGCTATGAAGCCAATGAGTGCGCAACGCAGGTAAAAGGGATTGTGGTCGGTACAGCAAACAACGAACGCTTGGTTGGGCACTTGCTGCCTGGCGGCGATTCCAGCCATCTTGTGCGCATCGTGCTGGACAAATCCCCGTTCTATGGCGAGGGAGGTGGGCAGGTTGGCGATGCCGGGGAAATTATTGCCGACAATACTCGTTTTGAAGTCATCGACACACAACGGGCTGGTGAATTGATCGTGCACTATGGCCACCTGCGTACTGGCGAACTGAAGGAAGGCATGCAGGTGCGCGCGATCGTTGATACCACTCGCCGCGATGCGATCCGCCGCGCACACTCGGCCACACATATTTTGCATCATGCTCTACAGAAGATTGTTGGCCAACATGCTCAGCAACAAGGTAGTAAAGTCGACTCCGATTTGTTGCGGTTTGACTTTACCAACCAACATGCACTGTCGGACGAACAAGTCGATTCCATCGAGAACATGGTATCAACTCGAATTCGCGACGCGCAAGAAGTTTCTTGGAAATTGGTCCCACTTGCTGAAGCACGCAAAGCCGGGGCGATGATGTTGTTTGGCGAAAAATATCCCGACCCCGTACGCATGGTCAGCATGGGCGAATTCTCTAAAGAACTGTGCGGCGGTACCCATTTGACCAACACACGGCAGGTGTTGCACTTCGAAATTACGTCCGAGGAAAGCGTGTCAGCCGGAACTCGCCGTATCGTCGCGCTGACCGGCGACCGTGCTCAACAACATCGCCAACAATTGACCGAAATCCTCGCTCATGCTGCCAAAGAATTGAAATGCGAACCCCTAGCGGTCGCCACTCATCTGAAACAGTTAATTCATGCTGTGCGCGGGCTTAAGAAGCAACTGGGTGGCTCCTCGGCTGCTGATCTGGCTGTGATCAAACAACCAACCAGATCCAATTCCAGCGATGATTATTGTGCTCGTCGCCTAGAGCTGCGTGAAGCCGCTCGGGTGCTCAATGTCGCACCCACGGAAGTCGTGGGACGTATTCGTGGGTTAGTCGAGGAGCAGTCGAAGCTGGAGTTGCAAGTAAAACAACTAGCTCAAAGTGGTCAAGTCTCCGCTGACTCGTTGCTCAAGCAGGCTGAACCGATTGGCGACTCATTGGCGATCGTCCTCGAAACTCCAGGAGCCACTGCCAATCTGATGCGTCAATGGATCGACCAAATTCGCAAATCCAGCTCCACGCCGGTCGCAGTGTTGCTGGCCTGCCAAGCAGGCGATGACAAAGTTCTGATCGTTGCTGGTGTGAGTAAAGCTTTGGTCGAAAAAGGAATCAGCGCAGGAGAGTGGATCAGCCAAGTTGCACCGGTCGTTGGTGGCGGTGGTGGAGGTAAGCCCGACTTGGCCCAAGCTGGCGGCAAACATCCAGAAAAACTACCACAAGCGCTTCAAGCAGCTCGGGATTCAATCAAGAATCTACTTGCATAGCTGGCCCTGGAAAGAACAACAATTAAGCCTATCGCTAATAAAAAGTGGCATCATTGCTGCGCGGACCTATCCGCAACCAATACCTGCTGCCGATGATGGATGTCGCTGTCAGAGGATTGCTCTGCCCAGCAG
>CAZVBC010000082.1:0-21569 GCA_964625155.1 uncultured Pirellulaceae bacterium | reverse complement strand
TACCTTCGCAAACCGAATATCATCGGATCCATCTGTTGCCAGTTGCGTTGGTAGAACTCGGCTACTCTTGCGTAGCGTTCCCTTTCGCTTTCCGTTACTCCAGTCACCACCGCATCCGCAATCGGCAAGAAACTTCCTCGTGCACCACGCGCTGAATCGATAAATACGTCCCCTGAAATCAAACAACGCGAACCGTCAGCGCGTTCATCAAAACTCGGTGGCAGCAACCCGGTTTGCACCAGCGACTCGATATCACGTTTGGCCATCTGTTCGCCGCGAGCAGCTTGCATCGCAGCTTCAGCCAACTCAAGATGCGCGATTGCCTCCAATCGACGCCTCAATTCGATTTGATATTGTGGAGCGACCAAACCATGGAAAAATTCTGGGGAAAGGTATACAAAGACACTGTATCCATTTGCTTCCGGCATCCATGCTCGAGCCGCACGAAAGGCTTCTGTGTTCCCCAAGGATTGCGAATTCTCATGGACTTCGAAGAATCGTTCAACGATCGCGCGGCTGGTCGTCAGCAATACGTAATTCTGATCGGTTGCAAGAAAAGCTCGCACGCGATTGTCGGGTGTACTGAGCAATGTGACCTTCCTGCCTGCGATCTCCAAGTTTTGCAAACTCGCTCCCGCAATCTGTCGACTTGATTTTTGACGCTCCGCTTCTAACGACGAGACCAATAGACCAGCGTTCTTCGAAGACAGCAGTACTCCCAGGCTGGCACCTTCTTTCATGTATAAATCTCGGCCAATCACCGCCATGTCGCTAATGACCTGATCACCAAATAGTTTGGCCAATACGGTCATTTTTGTATTCAACATGCGTTCCATACGAGCCGAAGTTTCGTAGTTAAATCCTCGCATCAACAGCATCTGTGCCATGTCACCACCGTGCGTTGAAGAAATGTCACGAAACCAAATGTAATTAGCAAATGAGCCAAATCGCAAATAGAAACACTCTGGCGGAACTCGCATGGCGATCGATTCGATGGGGATGTCCTGAGCAAACGGAGGGATTCTGGCAGGGGCCCAAGTTGGTTCGGGTGGTAACGGCAAATGCGCCTTGGTTTCAACATGCTGCTGCACCAAAACTTGGTCTAATATCTCGTCACGCAGTGGTTCGATCGCAGATAAAAGCGCTAATGTACCCAAGGGCTCTGCCAGTGCTTCCTTGTTCTCCTGCGGTGTGCGAGAAATATCGACTGGCGGTAAATGCAAGCGACGCGCAAGCATGTTGCACAAGTACTTTTGCACCAACAAAGGATGATCGCCGTCCGCAATGGACTGTCTAGCCGCATGCGTATAGATCTTCCACCATTGTTCCATGGCTTGCTGGTGTGCCCGATTCGCATACGAAACCACGGGGACTTTAATGTGTTGATCGATGTCCCCTACCAGATGTATGTCGACAGCCTGATCGCCACGGAATAGCGCTGCGACCGTAACGGCCACTGGTACTTTCGGCCGTTCCGTAGCGCCACGAATCACGTTCCTCAACCGGTCAACAATCGCTCCGCGACCAAGTGGCCGAACCGGCTCGCGCGGCGCTGACAGTTCGACTTCACGAACCGAAATCGCTGGGTAGAAAATCCGCCCTGATGAATCCTCCACCAAGATTCTCGGGTTCTGCGCTTGCAAGTCGGGGGGAATTGGGACTTCGATAACGATGACGCCAAAAGGTTCGCCACGGACCGCAATGGCCGGCCTGACTGAATCCAGTGCCGATGGAACTGGAATATTGACTGGAAGTGAAGCCGCAGGCGATTGCGCCCAAACTTGCAGGTTTCCAAGAATCTGCCAACCCCAAAACAGTATCGACAATACCGCAGATCGCATCGTTCAACCGCTCCATCTCAATTTCTTTGCTTACCACCACGTGGATCGCTCGCCACGTTGATACGCACCACCTACCTATTCTACCGATTACAGGCCAATTGAATCCGGCCCGGCAGCGCGGATTCTGGTTACTGCGATCCATGCAGCGAATTTACTGCAATCTCCGTTTTTCAGTCGCACGCACGCACAATAGAAAATATCGATAGTAAAAATTGACGAGCTGTGAGAAAATTTTGGCAGCTTATCGGGCCATTCGATACATCTCGAATCTGATCCCATCTCTACTGCTAGCGATGAAAACTCCAGAGTATCGTCAGAGTTTTCTGTGTGAGAATGGTTAAGATTCCTCGTCGCCAGAGATTTGGCACGGCGATTGCTTCAGTACCTGTGACAACATCCACAGGAGGATACTAATCATGTCAGCAGTTACCAAAGCAACTCAGAACAAGAGTGCTAACAAAGTGGCTCGCGTTGAGCTCATGTCTCGTCTTCAAGAAGTTCGCAGTTCATGGACACGTAGCGAATGCAAAGCTAGGCAACAGATTGCCCTAAGCATGCAGAATCAGCTACTCCATCGTTTGGGCAAGAAAGACAACTGGCCTCGCTAGAGACTTGTCGCAACCTGATACACTGTCGCGATTTTGATTTGCTATCTCGCGCGGACAAAATCGGCGAACGGAATTGGGCTCTCCAGTTCCGTTTGGCGGACTTCGGGTGTAGAAAGATCGGGAAAGCGAACCAGTTTTCCATGTCCATCCGCGACGAGGAGACTTTTGTCTTGATCGAATCGGAATGCCGTGACGCTGATCGGTAATGTCGCGATCTTACGTGGAATGGAATCGATGATTTCGTAGATGCTCGAAGGTTGCTTTAAGGTCGCCACATAAATCCGTCCCTGGCGCACGTCAAACGCGCCCCACCAGTCCTTCTGCAAATCGTTTTGAGAGAATGTCATCAGAGTCTGGAATTGACCTGTGATCACATCGAATTTGTAGATGAAGCCATCGGGCAAAGGGTTGCCATCGATTGGAGTTTCCAAGCCACTCCAATACAAATCGCCATTGCTATCGGTTCGCACTTGTCGAGCAATGTAACCACCGTGATGAAGCACCCGTTCGCCATTGGGTACCAATTCCAAAATGCGGCGGTCTAGTCCACTGCAGAATACAACACGTCCATCCTGTAACTTGGTAATACTGCGAATCTTTGGGATGGTTCCCTGGTCCTGTTGCAGGTTCCTTTCAAAAACAGGTGTTAGGTCCGGGGCCGACCCACGCGTCTGTAGCAACCGTCCGGGCCAGGCTTTGCCGTCAGCCAGCAGAAAGTCATCGGCTCCCGCTCGACCAACTGAGATTCCCATGACCGCCATGATCACAGCGCCAACACCAATGACTCTCGAACGCATAGATGTCCTCACAATGCCCGTAAAATGGATCCAGCAGCAAGATCGACTGCAATATCAAACCTAGCATGCAGTTTCCTACCCGGCGCATTGCAATCAAAAAAAGAATATTTCAGGCCACTTTTCCCCAATTTCAACAGAGGTTTGCCAACGTACGTGCGCTCAGCAAAGAAAAAGACCGAGGGCGAACTGGCGGCGGCTCGCGAGCGGTTGTGCGGCGGAGCCGCCAAGACAGTGCGTTCCTTGGCAGAGCCGGCAGAGCCTGGGAATGAGTTAAGGCGTTTACTGCGAAGGGTCATTCATTAATCTACGGCGAGTGGCGCAGTCCAGCTAATTGTATAGCGATTTTGCTGGCAACAGGATCGCTTGCTGGCCGTCATGTATAGCGAACTTTGGGCCGCCGAAAATCGAAGCCGACCCGTACTGGCCGTCCTTTCGAATAGCATAAAAACTGACGTTAAAATCGGGCTTGCCATCCGGTTTCTTTAATCGCCGCATCTTCGTGTGCTTAACGATTCGCTCACAGGCTGCCAAGCACGCTTCCTCTGGCGACTTGCCTTGCCCCATTAATTCAACAATGTAAACACTACTGCAATTGACCAGATTGGCTTCGCCGCGGCCAGTCGATCCGGCTGAACCAATGTCGTTATCACAATACAAGCCTGCACCGATAATGGGCGAGTCGCCGACGCGCCCCGGGATTTTGAATGCCAATCCACTTGTTGTCGTAACGCAAGACACGTTGCCTCGACTGTCGATAGCGCTGCAATGGATGGTCCCAGTATGCCTATAGTAGGGAGCAAAATGCCCAACATCTGCTGCATCGGGTGTATGGGGTGGCAACCAATCGTCTTTCGTGGACAGCCGCTCTTTCCATTTCAGCCATTCTTCGCGGGCTCGTTCAGTCAATAAATTCTCTTCGACAAAACCATGAGCTTTCGCGAATCGCAAAGCCCCTTTGCCAACCAACAACACGTGATCACTCCGTTCCATCACCAATCTGGCAACTTTCGATGGGTTTTTGATATTCCTCAACGAAGCGACCGACCCAGCGCGATGTGTTGGGCCATGCATGACCGCTGCATCCAATTCGACAATCCCATCTTCGTTTGGCAAACCACCGTATCCGACACTCGTGTCGTTTGGATCGTCTTCTACGATGTTGACGCCAGCGATCACAGCCTCAACCGCGTCTTTGCCTTCGCGAATCAACTCCGCTGCTTTTGCCACCGCCGGAATACCGTTTCCACTACTTATTGCGATAATCTTAGCCGGTCGCTCTTGAGCACCAAGGTTGGTGGTCAATGCTGTCGAGGCGGCCCACGCGCCGGCAGTTGATGCACTTTGAATAAATCCGCGCCGTGTCTCAGTCATTGCGACCTCTCAGAAGTTTGTGGTCAATACACTCTCACCAAATTAACTGCATTATGCCGGCGCACACCAGACGCCTCAATACGTATGAAATCGGACGGAAATCGGTTGATCCCGCCTGCCGAGCGCAGTTAATTCGGTGACGCGCACGCTATGTAGCTAATTGTTATCCATCCGCCCATAAGTGATGTTTAGTAAAAAAATTGCCAACCCAAGATTGAAATCATTAACTTTCCGATATACTATCTGCGATGTTAGTTTCTGTTCGCTCACAATGTTATCTGTTCAATTTGCTAATCGATTTCTTGGAGGGTTGGGTATGAAAACTTCTCGTGTCGGTTTTACTTTGGTTGAGCTGCTGGTGGTGATTGCCATCATTGGCGTGTTGGTTGGCTTGTTGCTTCCTGCCGTCCAGTCGGCTCGCGAAGCGGCCAGAAGGATGCAGTGCAGTAATAATCTAAAACAAATCGGACTAGCGCTGCATAATTACGAATCGACTTATAAGGTCTTTCCTCCTGGAGGCGTCACTCCTGGTGGGTGCTGTGGCACGAACAGCGCCGGCAACTGGGCACTGTTCATTTTGCCGTTCCTCGAACAGAACAATCTGTACAATCGTTACGATTTTGCCCTCTGGAACGATGCTGCCCCGGGACGTAGCGTCCAGCCTCACACCGTCCAGCAGCCCAACGACTTTGTGACGATGTCGTTTGTCCCTACTTACATTTGCCCATCTGACATTAATACCCAACAACTGGACCTACCTGAAAGCGGAAACGGCTCCAACAAACGGTATGCCCCCGGTTCTTATCGGGCGGTCAGCGGAGCTGGATATCGCGGCATTGCTTGGATGGATTCCAACCAAACACATGCATGGCATACGCAGAATCGTGGTGTGTTGTTCACAGTTGGCGGAAGCCACTTAGGCTTGACAGCGACCGGTGGCGCGTCTCACGGTGCAACTGCAACCAAGATCGGTGAAATTACTGACGGAACTTCGAATACCGTTGTGGTTGGTGAATTTCACACGCGAACCAATAACCGACGCCGAACTTTCTGGGCGTACACCTATACTTCCTTCAATCAGTCAACTATTACCATTGGGCAACCTCGCGTGCTAAATGGCGATTACAATCGATGCGTTGCCATCGGAGGTGCTGGAACCAGTAACCCTTGCAAACGCGGCTGGGGAAGTTTGCATACCGGCGCTTTGCAGTTCGCGCTAGCTGATGGTTCAGTGCGTTCGGTTGGTACGACGGTCGATATGGGTATCGAACCAGCCAGTGACAATATCACTCCGACGGTGGTTGGCGTTTTGCCCGCTTTAGCAACTCGATCCAGTGGTGAAGTGGCTCAGATTCCTGACTAACTCCGACTGAGGTCCAAAAACCGTCTGAAATTCACAAATCTAGCGCCGGTGAGCATGATCGCTTGCTGGCGCTTTTCCATTTTTCTGTCATTTAAAAATCGAGGTTCGTTCTCGCTATGCGTCAAGCTGTTGTTAACAAAAGTGCCACGTCTGGACTGTGTCTATTGGTGTTCGTTTCACTAGTTGGCTGCGGAGGCAAGTTCAGTACCGCTCCGGTTTCTGGGACGATCACACTGAATGGTCAGCCATTGGCTGATGCAACGGTCACGTTCACGCCCGAAGCAGTTGGTGCCGATGTGCCTACATCATCAGGCCGAACCGACACGGCAGGTAAGTATTCATTGTCGATGATCAGCGACGAGACACCGGGTGCTTTAATTGGCAAGCATACTGTGCGCATAGCTAAAAACGTCCAAATTGAAAGCGATATCATGACACCTGCAGAACGCCAAAAAGCCGTCTTGCCGGACCATAATTTTACGTATGAGGTAAAATCTGGCGCAAATACCGCTGATTTCAACCTCGGAAAATAGCCCTCATCATTCTCGTCCAAGCTTTGATTCTTTGAATAACTGTGAGGTTGCTGTGGCGAACCGTGCATCACTGTCCATGTTGCTGATTGCCCTGGCATTGTTTGGTTGCACCAAACGCCCGACAGCCGACATTCGCATTTCCAAAGATGCTGCTGGACAAGAATCCAATGTCACTCTCGTTGGAAAGAATGTACGTGACGATGACTTGAAGTCTTTAGCTGACAAGTCGTCGCTGCGAGAGCTCAGTCTGCAAGAATGTAGTCAAGTTACCGACGCAGGAATCGCTGGACTGCAGAGTATTATTGGTGGCTTAACCAAGCTGAGCATGATTCGGGTTCCCGTTTCTGACGATGGCTTGAAACATTTTTCAGGCGCTAAGTCGCTGGCCGATCTGACTCTCGCACATACGAATGTTACCGGAGCTGGCTTGGCACATCTATCCAATCTTCCCATTGTCCGCATGTCGTTGCAAAGCCGAGTTGTCAAAGGAGAGGCGTTGGCGGCAATCGCGAACTTACAGGAATTGCAAGACTTGGAATTACAGTGCCAAGATCTCACGCTGGCTTCACTACCGGCGCTGGGAAAGCTCAGCAAGCTACAAAGCTTGGTTGCATTCCGTACGCCGGTTGGGCCTGGAGGGATCGAGTCGCTACGTGGGCTCGCGCAGTTGCGCAAACTGGTACTGTTTTCGAAGGACATCGATGATGCATCGATTGATGCTCTGAATACACTGACCAATTTGGAAGAGCTGGAAATTGCATCTGCATCCCTGACTGATGTTGGGCTCGGAAAACTAAAGCTACCTAAGTTAAAGAATCTGTCGCTGGATTCTTGTACAGGGATTACGGACGCTGGCTTAGCCAATTTTGGAGGTATGCCAGAGCTGGAAAGATTGATGCTCGGAGGCTCGTCGGTTCAGGGCAAGGATCTAACGCCACTGGCTAATCTGAAAAAACTCAAAAACGTGCTGATAATGGGTAACCAATTCAAAGGTAACAGTGAATCCATCGGCGCGTTGAAGAAACTTCTACCTGACTGTGAAGTCAGTATCATGCGCGGATAACTGGTCGTCGCACCAATTGTTTTTTCGATCAATAACGGGCCAGAGTCTGAATTGAGCTGGTTGGGTTTGGCAGGCGTCCCCTGCGTGCTTGTCCTGAGTTGAAACGTCAGCCTTTTTCAAGAATTGAAGACTGGCCGCATCACGTGGGGCGTCAAGAACCGGAAGGCATCTTTTCGAAATCCGCGTGTTTACGTTGGATAGGAACACGTGAACTTGTGCAATGCGGGCTAGCCAAGCTAGATGGCTTGTAACATAATCCGACCGTCAATTCGAAATAACCGGCGGAGAAAAGAATGCGAGAATTTCATGTTTGTGGCTTGGGTAATGCCATCGTTGATATCTTTTTAGAAATCAGCCACGAGGAGTTTGCGACTCTTGGCTTTGAACGCGGTACGATGCAACTGGTCGACAGTCAGCTTCAACAAGATCTACTTGCGCGATTTCATGACAAGAATCATGATCTTCGCTTGGTCAGCGGCGGTTCCGTGGCAAATTCGATTATCGGTTTGTCACAGTTGGGAGGACAAGCGGCTTTTATCGGTTGTGTGGGAGACGATCGTTATGGGCTGCATTACGCGGAAGAATTTGAGCAATTAGGGATCGATATTGGCAATCCGGTTCTGGTGGGCGAGACGACTGGGACATGTATAGCCATCATTACGCCCGATGCCGAACGAACGATGCGTACTTGTTTGGCCGTTTCCAGCCAGCTTTCGCCACGGCACATCGATGCCAGTCGGATTGCTCGTTCTGAGTGGCTGTTTATAGAAGGTTACGTATTTGCGAACCCAGAAACCGGACAGCCTGCGATTCGTGAAGCAATCCGCATAGCGAAAGCGAATGGTACCAAAGTGGCGCTGACTTGCTCCGACGCCTTTATACCCAACGTATTTGGCGAACCGTTTCGCGAGGCTCTGGCGGACAGCGATTTATTGTTCTGTAACGCCCCGGAAGCTGCCGCAGTTGCCGGAGTAACCTCATCTAGTGAAGCATTTGAGCGCATTCGGCAGATTGTACCCAATAGTGTGGTTACTGACGGTCCACATGGTGCCTATGTTTCATTTTCCGGCGTCGATGTCCATGTGCCAGCCTACATGTGCCATCCGAAGGACCTGACTGGTGCTGGCGACATGTTTGCTGGCGCATTTCTATATGGTATCACCCATGGTTACGCACCGCAGATAGCGGCGCGCGGCGCAAATTATTTGTGCATGAAAGTAATCACACAAGTTGGTGCGAGATTACATCATGGTACGCGAAGTCTCTGGGACGAAGTCATCAGCGCCGGCGAGTAAGGTCCGAGAATGGAACGCATTCGATCATTCATTGCCATTCAAGTGCAATCCCCAGCAATCGAGGCGGTCTCGCAGATCATTCGTACTTTGCAGTCTCGAATTCGCAAAGTCAAATGGGTGAACCCAGCGCAGGCTCACTTGACTGTCAAGTTCTTGGGAGATATCGACAATCGCGATATACCCAGCATCTGTCGCTGTTTAGAAGATGCATGTTGCGGAATTGCACCGTTCACGATTCCGTTGGGAGGTGTGGGAACATTCCCGGCTCGCGGCAGACCGCGCATCGTTTGGTTGGGAGTTGGACACCAAGTGGAGCCGTTGCGATTGATCCATGAGCGACTTGATCAATCGCTCCAACAGTTTGGCGTGCGGCGCGAGGGGCGATTGTTCCGTCCTCACATCACGATCGGACGCCCCAGCAACGATGTTGATGTCGAGGGGCTGACGTCTATCCTAGCGAATATGCAGTCGGAGGTAATCGCCGAAATGGAAGTTGATGAATGCCATCTAGTCGCCAGCTATCTCGATCGGCAAGGCCCTACCCACGAACTGATGCACACGGTTTCATTGGCATAGTCGTACCCGCTTGTCTACCAAGGACGTCTTGAGACTCTGCAAGTTACTTGCCAGCGACATGCTTGACCACTTCATGGTGCCCAAATCGCACTTTGGGAAGTTCGGCATATTTGTCGCTCGAATGCCGATAACCGAGTGCGCAACCAACCACTGTTGAATAGTCAGTGTCCGAGATTCCAAGCAGGCGATCGTAGGCAACCGCATCAATGCCTTCCATTGGACAAGCGTCCACTCCCAACACGGCTGCTGAGGCCATTAATTGGCCAAGCGCGATGTAAACTTGCTTGGCATTCCAATCCAAGTGCTTGCCCTCGGACTCGGTAATGGACTGTAGCAGTAGTTTTCGAAAACCAGCAAGCGATTCTTTGGACACACCTCGATGTTGAACAATCGAGTTCAAGTAATGATCGATATAGTGTTCGTCTAACGAACAACGGGCTGCCAGTACGACCATGTGTGAACAATCGCGGGGTTGAGACTGGTTCCACGAAATAGCTGGAAGTTTGGCCTTAGTGGTCGGGTCGCTAATAACATAAAAATGCCACGGTTGCAGGCCATAACTGCTGGGTGCCAGAACTAACGAACTTTCAAGAGCTCGCCAGGTGTCAGCGTCGATGGTTCTCGCCGGATCGAATTGCTTGACCGCATAGCGCCAACGCAGTTGATGTGTAAGTGCTGCTGGGGAAATAGTATTCATGGCGTTCATTTCTTGTATGCGGAATCAAACTTCGAGGAACAACCGAGTTGGATCCTCTACGATTTCTTTAATTGTCTTGAGAAAGGTCACAGCCTCGCGGCCATCAATAATGCGATGGTCGTATGTAAGCGCCAAATACATCATCGATCGAATGACGACTTGTCCATCTCTGGCAACAGGGCGTTCTTGGATCGCATGTAAGCCTAGGATGGCGCTTTGAGGAGGATTGACGATGGGTGTGCTGAGCAGCGAGCCATAGATTCCCCCATTGCTGATCGTAAACGTCCCACCTTCCAAGTCCTCGGGCATCAAACGATTCTCCATGGCTTTGCGAGCAAAGTCACTGATGCTCCGTTCGACATCAGCAAACGACATTTTTTCGACATTTCGCAGTACCGGAACGACCAAACCTTTGCCGCTACCGATGGCGATACCGATATCAGCATAATGACGGTAGATAATGTTGTTGCCGCGTATCTCGGCATTGACAGCCGGAAAGCGTCTTAAGGCTTCGACGCTGGCTTTGGCAAAAAAGGACATGAAACCCAGTTTGACATGATGACGCTGTTCAAATGCATCGCGATACTTTTGTCTCAACTCCATGACTGGTTGCATGTCGACTTCATTAAACGTCGTTAGGAGCGCCGCAGTTTGTTGAGCTTGTACCAACCGGGCAGCAATGGTACGGCGGATCATACTCAGAGGTTTGACCTCTTCCATTCTCTCAGGCCTGGCGTGAGCAGTAACAGCCATGTCCATTGCAGATGACTGCAGTGAACCGGTGGCTGGCGTGGGCACTGCGGGAATCGTAGCGGTTGATTTTTCGGGTACTGAAATCTGATCTTTCGATTGAGCGAATGTTCTGGCCACGTCTTCCTTGAGAATTCGGCCACCAGGTCCGGTAGGGGATATCTGTTCAGTGCGCAGACCCGATTCTTCAAGCATCCGCTGCGCGGCGGGCATCACGCGTGGTTGAGCTTGGGCGCCCAAATTGACACCCACGCTGATCACCGGTGCTGGCGAGGCTGCGGCAGAGGCGTTTGCAGGAGCATCCATAGGCTCGATCTGTGCCAATACATCACCCACATTCGCAAAATCTTCCTTGAGTTTACAGAGCTTTCGAATCACTCCCGAAACCGGCGATGGAACTTGAACCGATGCTTTTTCCGTTTCCAGTTCTACCAAGTTTTCGTCTTTGGCAACCCAAGCCCCTTCTGATTTCAACCACTGCGCGATCTGAACTTCTTTGATGGACTCGCCAACTGCTGGCACTTTAACGTCAATCATGGCGTATGCTCGAATCTTAGACTAACTTGTGAAGTACGGTTCAGTTTTGCTATCAAATTCACACTGTTCGCGTGCACACGACGACTACCTAAACCCGGCACAAAGTGCCTGTTGTCTGTGGCAGACTACGTTTGCACACGCTTTGGTTAACATCGGTCTTTGAATTACTGAGCTAACGGCGCAAAGGCCGACTCCAGCAACTCTTTTTGTTCCAATTTGTGGGCACTGGACGAACCGGTCGAAGGACTGGCCGATTCGGTACGACTAGCTCGGTGGAATCTGAATCGTTCGCCAAGCATATCGCCGAAGTGAACTTTCATGAACTGCCATGCACCCATGTTCGACGGTTCCTCTTGTACCCACAGTACGTCGATTCCCGACGGATACTCCGCGAGAGCCTGTCGAAGCTCATCCGCAGAGAGAGGATAAAACTGCTCAATGCGCAAAATGGCTACGTGGTGAGCCCCCAGTTCAGCGCGTTTCTCAACAAGGTCGTAGTAGACTTTGCCGCTACACAGCACTATCCGCTCGGTGCGCGTTGGTTGCTGACGCTCGTCCTTTAGAATGCGACTGAATTCTCCGGCTAGCAAGTCGGCCAAGGGTGACACGACCGCCGGGTGCCTGAGCAGACTCTTGGGAGTGAGGACCACCAAAGGTTTACTCCAGCGACGTTTGACCTGTTGTCGCAGCAAATGGAAATATTGGGCTGGGGTTGTCGGCTGGCAGACTTGCATATTGTGTTCAGCAGTCAGCAGCAAGAACCTTTCGAGTCGCGCGCTGCAATGTTCAGGCCCTTGGCCTTCGAAACCATGGGGAAGCAGCATGACCAACCGACTGAGGCGTCCCCATTTATCTTCGGCACTGGTAATAAACTGATCGACGATTACTTGAGCGACATTCCAGAAATCTCCGAACTGCGCCTCCCAAGCGACCAGTCCCTCAGGGCAGTCAAGCGAATACCCGTATTCGAAACCCAGCACACCCGCTTCGCACAGTGGACTATTGATGATCTCGAGCCGCGCTTGATGAGCGTCCAGATTTTTAAGCGGAGTCAAAGTCTCGTTCGAAACCGTATCGTGGTACACGGCATGTCTTTGACTGAACGTCCCTCTCTCGCAATCCTGACCGCTCAAGCGAATGGGATGCCCATCGAGCAGTAAGCTTCCAAATGCCAATGCCTCGGCGGTTGCCCAATCCAGTGGCCGGGCTCCAGTCGCCATTTCACCTCGCAACTCGACAAATCGCTGTAGTTTGCGGTGCAGATTAAATCCAGCCGGAATTTTTGATAGGTGAGTCAAAATCCGCGCTGCTTGCTCGGCGGCAATATTGGTGTGTGGACGATCGGATGCTTGCTCGGCGCCACCATAGAATCCCTTCCAGATGCCGCCCAAGGTCTGGAGGTCGGAAACGTACCTCTCTTTTCTCGCCAACTCGAATTCTCGTTCTAATTTGTTCTGGCGAACTTCCGCAATGGCATCCGCTTCGTCGCGGGTCATACCTTGCATTTCGAGCAATCGTTCCAGATAACTCTCTCGCACGCTTTTGCGTTGGTCGATCGCTCGATACATCGTGGGCTGGGTAAAGCGGGGTTCGTCCCCTTCGTTATGGCCCCAACGACGATAGGCATACATGTCAATGACTACATCGCGTCGAAACTCGCGCCGAAAATCCATCGCTAGATTCACTACTTGAGCGACGGCTTCGGGATCTTCGCCATTGACGTGAAAAATCGGGATTTGCAACATCTTGGCAACATCGGTTGCATAAGTTGTCGAGCGAGCTTCATGAGGCTCGGTTGTAAAACCAACTTGATTGTTGATGATCACGTGCAACGTGCCACCGGTCGTGTACCCCGGAAGCTGGCTGAGGTTGAGCGTCTCTTGAACTATTCCTTCGCCAGCAAAAGCAGCATCGCCGTGCATCAAAATAGTCATTGTCTCGGTATGCCTGGAATCACCTGCACGATCTTGTTTGGCTCGACAACGACCTTGGGCAACGGTATTCACGTATTCGAGATGGCTGGGGTTGAAACAAAGCGAGATGTGCACTTGATGGCCAGTCGATGTTGTCCAATCGCTGCTGTATCCCAAGTGATAACGCACATCCCCAGTTCCACGATGCAACTCTGGATTCGGATCGTCGAATTCCCAGAAGATATTTTGTGCGCGTTTGCCCATGATGTTGGCCAGCACGTTCAAGCGTCCCCGGTGAGCCATAGCCATCACTACAGCCTTGACCTGATGCTGGCCAGCTTTTTCGAGAGCCAAGTCCAGCAGTGGGATCAGGCTCTCGGCTCCTTCCAGCGAAAAAGTTTTGGCGCCCGTGAACTTGCGGCGCACGAACTCCTCGAAAATGGCGGCGTCCGCCAACCGTGTATAAATCCGAGCTTGTACTTCCGGAGCGAGATTCAGCCGGTTTTCACAATTCTCCATGCGGCGCTGCAACCAATCGCGAATGGTGCGATTGTCGATATGCATAAACTGAGCACCGATACTTCGGCAGTAAGTGTTGCGCAGTTTGGTGACAATGTCACCCAAAGTACGGCTGTTCACATAATCCAAATGGTCACAGGTAAAAGGACGGCGCAAATCCTCGTCACTTAATCCATACGATTGAGGGTCCAGTTCCGGCGGGCCATGCCTGTCGATGCCCAGCGGGTCGAGTTGGGCCATCAAATGACCGCGCACACGATATTCGCGCACAAGCTGGTCAACATGATCCTGCATCTTAGCCAGCCACATCGATTCCTCGCGAGCGGCTCGCAGTTGTTCGGAATTTAAGTCCGTATTCGCAGTTCGCTCAGAATCTCTCACATAATCAGGCTGTGGTGCGGCCGTCAGAGAGAATTCTTCGAAATACTTCCGCCAGCCAGGGGAAACACTGGTCGGGTCTTTAACAAATTGAACGTAAAGATCGTCGATATAGTCCAGACTGTACGTAGTCATTAGCAATTCCACGCTGTCAGAATTCGCACTTTCCTCGTCATCACCCGCCCAATTTAATTCACCCAGTCACCAATGTTAGCAATTTTGCTAAAACTGACTACAGCAATGTTGGGCTTATAACAGTAACCACAATTCACTTCATGCATCCAATAATGGGATAGTGCGGCAGACTAAGTCGCCACAAAGTGGCTACAATGGCAAAGCGTTAAACGCTAGCTTTGTACCGGCAGAAACTGGTTCAACATAGAAAGGTTGACCGATGCTCTCAAGAAAAACTGTCTTCCTCGCGGGAGCAATGTTTTGGCTAGAATTCTCGTTGTTGGTTGCTGCTAACCCCGAGCTCGAATACCAACCGCTGTCCGCTGAGGCCAAACGTATCCCCCAGACGCTCCTCAGTCTAATTCATGCTCCCGAGGTACAAATGGAGCTGAAGTTAGAGCCCAAAAAGTTCGCCTCTTTCATGCCAGTTCTACAGAAAATCGACGGACCATGGTGGCGAGCCAGGATTTTGCCAGAAGAAAAACAGCGAGTTATTACTGCACAGCAGGAAAATCTGCTGATCAGCGAACTGGAGAAACGCTTTGGTACTGCCAGCGTAATGCGACTCCGTCAATTGGAACTACAGGCTCAGGGATACCGCATGTTGATACGCCCAGAGGTGACTGCATACCTCGAACTGTCGCGCGAGCAAACGCAAAAGCTCAACGCGCTGTTCGAAACGACGGACTCGGTGATGGCTAAAATCCGCGCAAAGATGGGCCAAGCCGATGCAGAACTGAGCAAACAACTTGAATCAGCTCGTACCGCAGAATTTCAGCAGTCTCCTAAATTACTGCGTCCTGATCAGCAGATGAAAGTGATGCAAGCAATTGGCAAGATCTTTGATACAGCCAAATTGCAGCGCATCTATCCACTCGCGCCAGAATTGATTGACAGTCCGAACTGGTTTGGAGACGACCGACCCAAGCTCAGCCAATTGCGAGGCAAGGTGGTGCTCGTCCATTTCTATGCATTTCAATGCCACAATTGTAAAGCCAATTTTCATATCTATAATCGCTGGCAGGAATCGCTCGCCAGTAAGGGCGTACAATTGATTGGTATCCAGACCCCTGAAACTTCTGCTGAAAGTGATCCAGCGGCCGTCTCACATGCTGCAACTCAAGACGGTTTCAAATTTCCGGTGTTGATCGATTTGCAGAAATCAAATTGGGATGCTTGGTCGAACACCATGTGGCCAACGGTATACGTGATCGACAAACAAGGGTACGTGCGGTTTTGGTGGCAAGGCGAACTGAACTGGCAAGGTGCAACTCACGACAAGACAATTGAGGAACTCGTCGATAAACTGCTCGGCGAAGAGATTGGCTCGACGGCAGCTATCAGCACGGCGACTGCGACGAGATAGACCGTTTCTAAGCCTGGCAATGATCCCACGGAAGGCAATTCAAATTGGCTCGCAATGAACAACTGATTCGCCAACATAAGATCTTGCAAGTACTTGAGCGATTACGCTTCGGAGCTACGCTCGAAGAATTACGCGATACGATCGTTGATGAATTGGGGCTAACATCTTTACATACTCGCAGCATTCGACGCGACTTAGAAGCGTTGATGGCTGCTGGCATGCCGATCCAAGATGAAGAGAACCAGCGCGGACGCGTTTGGAAACTGACGCGTACCGACAAAGGACTGCAAAAAGTGGCTATCACTGCCAGCGAATTGATTGCTTTGTCGATGGGCCGAGAATTGCTACTGCCGCTGGTTGGCACCCAGTTTTGGATCGGTATCGAGTCTTTCTGGAACAAGATTCGTGAACAACTACCGGCGGGAGTCTGGGAACATTACCAACGCTATCGCAGCACGCTGTACGTGCTGGGAACGCCAGCCAAATCGTACGAAAAGCAACAAGGGATTCTCAAAGCCGCCAATCGAGCGATTCAAGAACATCGGCACTTAGAAATTGAATACCAATCACTCGGAAAACCCCCGTCTAGCAGAATTATTGAACCCTACGGGCTGGTAATTTATCAGTCGAGCATCTACGTTATCGCCACTGAACAACAGCGCGATGGTGAACAAACCGATCGTTTGCGACACTGGAAACTCGACCGTTTCATCAGTGCGAAACCGTTAGACAAGTGGTTTAAACGCAATGAAGCCATCGATCTTCAAGCACATTTAGGTCAGACGATTGGGATCTTCAGCGGTCAAGAGCCCACACAGTACTTGATTCGGATATCCGAGCAAGCGGCACGCTGGGTTCAAGAAGATCCGTGGCATGCCCAGCAATCAGTGACGTCGCAAGATGACGGCAGTATACTCCTGGCGGTCCCCGCATACCATGATATGGAGATCATCCCCAAAGTCCTGGCCCTGGGGGCTGAAGCCGAGATCATCGCCCCGGCGAGCTGTCGCAAGTTAGTCAAACAAACTCTAGACGCTCTTTTGACTCGCTACCAATCTGCACCAACTGGCCAGATTACAAAACGACATTGATTCCATTCGATACTTGCCTGCAGGCGCTGGAAGCGGACGAATTCACTGGTGCGAGCATAATAGTAAACGTGAGCAGTGAGCATGCGACCATCCTGTGTTGTGCATTCGACCGTTCGCCGTTCATAGAGATTGTGGGGTGCACCCAAACCTTGAAACCCTTCTTCAGCGTCTAACACCTGCAGAATCTCGTCCATTTCATCTTCCGCGAACATCCACAATTCTCCGGCTATACGATCGTGCCCCAAATCCAGAGCTGGATAGGGACCAGTATCGTACAGCGTTCCCTCAATCCAAGCGCGAACAATCTGTTGCGGACGACGAGCCCAAAATCGTTCGCGACACTGGCCAACCTTAAGTGTGCCATAGGCGAAAACATTGGACGGAATCGACTTCATGAATTCACTTCCGCTGAATGACGGAATCTCGCAACTGTCGTGCCATCAGCTCGGCACAATCTGCATTGTCAGCTAAGCAAGTCAAATGCCCCATTTTTCTACCAGGGCGAGCGGATGATTTGCCATACAAGTGCAGAAACGCACCATCCGCCGCCATGGGACGGCCCCATGCAGGAGCGCCTGTTATCCATAGATCGCCAAGCAAATTGGCCATAGCCGCAGGCGCCAGTTGTCTAGGTTGCCGCAACGGCAGATTGCACACTGCGCGGACTTGTTGCTCAAATTGGCTGCAGTTGAAAGCTTCGATCGTCAAATGGCCGGAATTGTGGGGACGCGGAGCCATTTCATTGATCAGCAACTCACCATTGGCCGCGACAAAACACTCCACACAAAACAATCCCTCCACTTGAAAGCGATTGGCAATTCCTTGAGCAATTTCTTGTGCCCTTGATTCATGTCGAGCCAACTCGATGCGCACCGGGCAACGAGTGACGTCGAGGATGTGATGAGCATGCGCGTTTTCCAAAAGTGGATAAGTCACGATTTCGCCAGACGCATTGCGTGCACAGATTATGGAAACTTCCGCCTGAAAATCGATCATTTGTTCCGCAATGGCTCGATCTGTTTGTAATCGCTTCCAAGCATCGATCGCCTCTGCCGGCTGATGTACCACCACTTGCCCTTTGCCGTCATAGCCCGAACGCGCCGTCTTGACGACAATTGGCCAGCCGAGCGTCTCACCGGCTTGCAGAATTTCGGCGACGCCACGAACAGGGAGAAAAGGAGTTGTTGGGAAACCAGCCTGGCTTAATGAACTTTTCTCAAGCAATCGATCTTGGCAAATCTCTAGAAATTCGGCATTGGGTCTCACCTGTGAGAATTGTTCGGCGTGTCGTAGCCAGGCTGAGCAAACGTTTTCAAACTCCAAGGTAAGAATCGGGCAGGCTTGCGCAAACTGTGTGACCGATTGCAAAGCGTTATCAGCCTGAACCACAAACATGCGATCGGCTGCTTGTGCGGCGGGACAATTGAAGACGTGGTCGAGAATGGCGACGTGGTAGCCCATGCGCTGTGCCGCATGAGTGAACATCCTGCCGAGCTGACCACCGCCGAATACGCCAAGCCAACTGTCGGGTAGAAACATCTTCCCCTGATTCATAGTTGGCTTACCACCTGCTCAATTTGAATAACATGTCGGCACACGACCGCTTAACGAATCTCGCAATCATCCAAAACACTTTTGGTTTGGCAAGCGGACCAAGCTCGCAGTCGCTCGCGCAGCGCAAAGTTCGTAGTCGCCAGCATGCGTGCTGCCAACAAACCAGCGTTCTTTGCGCCTGCCACTCCGATCGCTAATGTTCCCACCGGAACACCACCGGGCATTTGCACAATGGACAGCAGCGAATCAAGTCCGTTCAACGACTTGCTCTGAACTGGCACTCCCAGCACCGGCAGCAATGTCATGGACGCGACCATCCCCGGAAGATGCGCGGCTCCCCCAGCTCCCGCAATGATGACCTGCAAACCACTCTGTTCGGCTTGACCAGCGTATTCGAACATCCACTGAGGAGTTCGATGAGCCGAAACGACGTGGCACTGATGAGGCACATCTAGCTCTTGTAGGATTTCGGCAGCAGCGCGCATCGTCTCCCAATCTGACTTGCTGCCCATGATAATACCGACCAAGGGACTAGCGTTTTTCTCAACGGTGCTGAACGTGCTCATCCGCCTGCTCCTTAAGCTCCCAGAGGCCAGTGTTTGCCAAGCGTCTCACGTTGTAATTCAGTCAACTGCTTAATGCCCCCTTTGGCCAACTTTATCAGTGCCGCCAAGTCATCGTCATCGAAAGTCGCTTCTTCGCCGGTCCCTTGCACTTCGCAGAATCGTCCTTTCCCAGTCATGACAATATTCATGTCCACGTCTGCCGCGACGTCGAGCTGGTAATCAAGGTCCAGAACAGGCTTGCCCTCAACGATCCCGGCGCTGATCGCCGCCACACTATCACGTATAGGATGCTGAGCCGGCGTACAGCGTCCGAAATCTGCGTACAGTGCATCAACTAAGGCGATGAATCCACCAGTGATACTTGCCGTACGCGTACCACCATCAGCTTGCAAAACATCGCAATCGACAGTCACCATCCGCTCACCGAGTTTTTCCATGTCAACGACACTGCGCAAGCTGCGTCCAATCAATCGTTGGATTTCGGTCGTCCGGCCGTCAACTTTGCCGCTACGTTCGCGTGGTTTGCGCTGAGCCGTGCTGTGGGGTAACATGTTGTATTCTGCCGTCACCCACCCCTTACCGGAACCTGCCAACCAAGGTGGGACTTTCGCTTCGATGCTGGCGGTACATAGAACCACAGTATTGCCGCATTGATACAGGACACTGCCTGGACTGGTCTTGGTGAACTTGCGTTTTATCTTTACCGGACGAATCGAGTATGAGGTCATCGGTTAGTATCTCGCCAAAAATTGTGTCGCAATTCACTTCAAAACACATAACATAGAGACTCATTCGAGCGACAGCCCCAGGCGAGGTCTGACGTCAAACACGCCAACTTGAGATAGCGTGCGGCACGTTGTCTAGATGGCGGTTAGTCATTGGCAATCGTTTCGACAAATCGGGCCAAACGATGGAAATCGCTGCCCAATTCGATATACCGAACCTTCGTGACGAGTGTCTGCGGGTCGACCAGTTGTTCGAAGGGAACAAACGAAAGTTCCATTTGACCACCAACGGAAACCATAACACCGTTAAGTTTGTTTTCGACGAGCGCTCGATAAGCGCCGACACCAATCTGTGATCCGAGCATGATGTCAAAGGCATGTGGTAATGCACAGCGGCTTTCATAGCCAAGCTGCAATCCAGTGACCTTCCGCGAGCGACCAGTCAGTTTCTTGTACGCGTCTGCGAGAAGTTTCGCCATCATTTTGCTCAAGTTCAAATTGGCGATCGAAACGTGCCCGTGATCATCGCGCGGCACTCCTTCCAGATATTTGTAAGGCAAATACTCCGCCATGCCTTCAGCAATAACGATCACGCCGTAATTGCGACCTTGAGCTTCACGAGCAACCATGACGCGCACCATGCGGTCGATGATTTTTTCGACATTCATAATGGCACGTGTCGATGTGTGGCCCGAACTATCGGTCACGGTCTCTTCACCGCGCAGCGGACCGACGATATCCTCGACACTCAAAACCATACAAGCTTCGCCGGCAATGGCAGCTCCGTAACCTAGCCAACCTGCGCTGCGTCCCATCGATTCGCACAAGAAATAGGCTTGCCCGGCGGACGCGTCGTGATTGAGATTGCGCATTTCACCGGCGAGGAATTCAACTGCTGTAAAATATCCAAACGTAAAATCAATGCCCATGTAGTCGTTATCGATCGTCTTGGGCAAATGGACCACAGGCATGCGTTTGGCATGTGCCGGCAAGCGATCTTGAAACATCTTCATCTTGTTCGCTGTTTTGAGCGTATCGTCTCCGCCAATGGAGATCAACGCATCAACTCCCAACGAGCAAAGAGCGTTGTAAACGCGATTGAGCGGTGCCGACCGTTCGGCGTCAGCCAGATGCTCAGGGGCCGCGACGCTCTTGCCGGGATTGGTGCGCGCCGTGCCGATCATGATCCCTTGAGAAGACCGACTATGGTGCAAGTGGTCGAGCGTAATCTTCATATACGCTTTACCCTCTTCCAACGGCTTGCTGCCGTCATAGTCGATCAAGTTCGAATAACCGTGTTTGATCCCGATGACTTCGATGCCGGCATTCAAAAAGGCTAATGCTGCCGTGGAAATCACCGCATTTGCGCCCGGAGCGGGACCACCGGCGAACAGCATGGCAACGCGCTTAAAGTTTTCAGCCACTATATGAATTGTCCTTACGGGGTTTTGGAAAGCAGTTCGCGTTCAACCCATTTAGTGTCAACTTTGCCAGCGACGAAGGTGGGGTGACGCAGTACTTGCTGTTGAAATTTTACAGTGGTGGCAATTCCCTCAACACGAATTTCGTCCAACGCTCGCAACATACACGCTATGGCGGCTTCCCGTGTAGGTTTGTAAACGATTAACTTGCCAATCATCGAATCGTAATAGGGCGGAACAGCATAACCCGCATGTGCGTGCGAATCGAAACGAACTCCCAAACCGCCGGGAACAAACATTCCTTTGATTAGACCGGGACAGGGTTGAAAATTCTTGGTTGGATCTTCCGCATTGACTCGACACTCCATGGCCGCGCCAACCAGCTTGATGTCATCTTGTCGGAAGGGTAAAGGTAACCCACTGGCCACTGC
>CAZVBC010000081.1:0-21618 GCA_964625155.1 uncultured Pirellulaceae bacterium | reverse complement strand
GGCGCTCGCAATTGCGGCGGATGGTCGAATTTGTCGAATCACAAAAATCCGATGAAGTTTTCTCGCTCACCGAGAGTATCAAACAATTCTGTTTACGAACGTCCGGAAAAGGAATCTGTGTACTGATAAGTGATTTGATGGATAAAGGTGGCTATGCGTCTGCACTGCGCATGTTGGTAGGGCAACAAATGGATATCTTCGTGTTGCATCTGCTCAGCCCAGAAGAGATGTCCCCGGAGCTGAAAGGCGACTTGAAACTGATCGATTGCGAAGATGACGACGAAGCAGAAGTTTCGGTCAGTCAGGCGTTGCTCAAGAAATATAAGGATACGCTTGCGGCATTTGTTGACCAAGCTCGAAAGTTCTGTGCACAGCGCAGCATTACTTACTTGCTGGCCCCCAGCAACCAAAGTACCGATTTGATGGTCAACCAGTACTTGCGTCAACGAGGGTTGGTCCGATGAGCTGGATATCGATGTTGTCGTGGTGGCAATGGTTAATCATGGCCAGCGTTCCGCCGTTGATCGTGATGTTATATTTCTTGAAGTTGCGGCGTCAAAGCGTCCAAGTACCCAGCACGTACCTATGGCGGCGCACTATTGAGGACCTGCACGTCAATAGTATTTGGCAAAGGCTGCGCAAGAACCTGCTGTTGCTGTTGCAATTGCTGGCCGTCGGTATGTTGATACTCGCTTGCCTGCGCCCAGGTACGCGAGGCTTGCAATCGCTAGGGAGCCGTTCCATTATCCTTATCGATAACTCCGGCAGCATGCAAGCTACTGATGTCGGCTCGGCACGACTTGAGGTTGCCAAGCGTCGCGCAATCGAGCTCATCGATTCGATGGCCAGCGACGATGTGGCCATGGTGATTGCCTTTTCAGATCGCGCCGACGTGCGCAGAGAATTTTCGGGAGACCGTCGCCGATTGCGCGAAGCGGTCGAATCGATTCAGCCAACCAATCGCACAACCGATCTACATGAAGCACTGCGAGCCGCTTCGGGCTTGGCCAATCCCGGCCGTACCAGCCAAATCGAAGATATTCAAGATGTCCAAGTGGCCGAAGCGTTGCCTGCGAAATTGTTTATTCTCAGCGACGGGGGCTTTGCCGCGCCACAAATGAGCCTTGGAAATCTGACGGCTGAATTCCTGCCCATTGGAGAAAAAACTACAAACAACGTAGGCATACAGGCGTTTTCCGTCGAACGAAATATCGAGAAGGAGGGTCAGGTCCAGGCGTTCGCCAGAATTCGCAACTTTTCAGAAACAACACAATCGCTAACCGCCAGCCTATCGCTGGATGATGGATTGGTAGACGCTGTTGAATTACAGATTGAACCGAACGGTGAAAATGCGATTAATTTCGATGTGCGAAACGCAACCGAAGGTCGGCTTCGCTTGGAGATCGAACATCAAGACGATCTCTCGCTGGATAATGTCGCCTATGCTGGACTGGATCCACCTCGGCAACTTGAAGTTGTCGTAGTTACTGCTGGTAACACCGCGCTCCGAGCAGCGTTAGGCACAGCTCCCGTGCAAGCCTTAGCAAGTATTCAGTTTGTCGATCCTGCACAACTTGGTACACCGGAGTTCGACTTACTCAGCCAGACTGGTAAAGTAGATCTATTTGTTTTTGATCAATGTGCTCCACCGAAATTGCCGCAAGCCAATACGTTGTTTCTGGGAACGGCACCACCGGGAAATGCTTGGACAATCGAGGCCACCAGCGGACCTCTGTTTGTCATCGACTCCAATCGCGCACATCCAATTATGCAATACGTTGATATGGGAAGTGTACTGATTTTCGAAGGGCATGCCTTAAAAATTCCACCCGGAGCGACCGAATTGCTACGCACTGACTTGGGAGTATTGATGGCTGTCGCACCGCGCGATGCCTATCAAGATGCTGTGTTGGGTTTAGCATTAACACGTGGAGCCGAAAAGGCACCTAACACCGACTGGCCAATCAAACGCAGCTTTCCTGTCTTTCTCTTGAACTGTTTGGAGTATTTGGGAGGCGCAGTTTCGACTGCAGGAGCCAAATCCATTCAGCCCGGCCAACACGCCGCGCTAAATATAGCCAGCCGTTTTGAGAAAGTGCGAGTGAGTTTGCCGAACGGTCAAGAGTCATCGATCGACCGCGCTGGTCAACCCAGGTTGGAGTTTACTCAAACCGAACTACCGGGCTTTTATACGGTAATGCCAGCAGACAGCGATCGTGTATTGCAAATGTTTGCGGTCAACCTATTCAGTCAGCAAGAAAGCGATATTCGAACTGCAAACCAGGTGCGCATTGGTGAAGGGGATATCGCAGCCGCCACCTCACAGAAAATCACTCGCCACGAATACTGGCGCTGGATTCTGTTCGCAGCCTTGTTGATTCTGTTCGCCGAATGGGTTTTATATATTCGGCGAATCGCAGTTTAGTTGAGGCAACTCGTACAAGCGGGCGATTGTCGAGCTAGTCAGACTACTGGTTTGCTTCGTTGACAACTGGAGAACCGGGTAGACCATTTTGACCGTTTTGTGGATTCATACCTGGCTGTCGTGGCTGGTTCTGACGTTGTTGTGCCTGATTCTGCTGGTTCTTGGCTTCGATCATCGAACGGAGAGCCTTTTGCAGAGAAGAGGCATTCACGTTGGTGCCTAGATTCTGAATGACTGTGTGCCCCTCGGTTTTGGCCGCCATATCCAATTCTTCGATGAGTCTGCGAACCAGATCCAGCAAGGCTTCGCCGTCCGCAGAGATTAAAACTGAATTGGTGGTTGATTCGACTCCCAGCGATAGTTTGCCTTTGAAAGTGAAGTTCAGTCCACCGGACGGAGAAACGACCTCAGCGTCTGAATAGCCGCGGCGATAACCGCTATCTCCGCGCGAGCCATCCGAGTTCGGACGAGCGTTCTGTTGTTGGAAAGCTTTATCGTTTGTACTTAGCAAGTCACGGTACACATCCTTGATGGCTTCAACGATAGATTCCGCTCGCGAGTGTTGAATGCGAACCAGGGCAGTAACTCGGATGTTTTTGGTGTTTGCGGGTTCCGGAACATCCCATAACTCGATCAAATCTTTGATCGTTTGTCGATCTGCATCATCCGCATTTTGCACAATGATAGTATTGGAGTCATTGTTGGCAATAAATGTTATGGGCGGGCGCTTTCCAAGTTGCCTGGCTTCCGACTTATTATTACTGGATGATGGAAAGCCGAAGTACCACGAATAAAATCGATCATTGGAGTTGTCCTTCTTTTCGGCACGGTCCTTGAAATACTTTTCCAAGTCAAACGATATCCAAGTCGCCGTCAAATGTTTCACGCGAAAGACATCGTATTGGCGTCGCGGTGGTCGCCGCGTTTGCATCAATTCTTCCAACCGATCTAATGCTGCGGTATCGTCGGATTGCAATACCAGATTACCGTTTTCGTCGAACATGATTCTGATCGCAGACGCTTCCGCTGACGCGTCTTTTGCAAGTCGACTCTTTTGCGAAGGGGGAGAAGTTGAGGGAAGTTGTTGTGATGAAGGATTGTCAGCCACACTGTCTTCAGCCGCAGTACTCTTTGCAGTACTCTTTGCATCGGCATGCCCTGCAGACGCTGGGCCCTCTTTGAATTGTGCCGGCGCACTGGTGAAGCGATGGTCCCTGACCGGCAATTGTTGACCGCTGTGCTGCGATAGAGACGTCGCGTTAGACAGGTTTGATTCAGAAGTGGGCACAGAGGTTACTTTACCTTTCTCTGTGTTACCGGTGGTTTCGGCAGGGGCTGGAGTAACAGCATCTTCTAGATCAAATTCATCCGCATTGGGAATACTCAGCGGGTTCGGGGACAGCCGCTCCCAATGTTCTTTCAGTTGTTTAAGGTATTCGAGTGTTTCTGGTTGTTTAGACGCATCAATAATTCGGATCGTGCTCGCTCGTCCTCCTTCCGGTGGAATTTCGCCCAGCTTGACAAGCAATTTTTGCACTTCGTCCATTTCAACTGGATTAGCCCACAGCAGAACTTGATTATCTTGCACGTTGGCAGCGACGCGCATCTTGTCGTCAGTTTTCTTTTTGTTGGACGAATTGAAGCTGTCCCAGTAACTGTAATAGCTATAACGAGATGATTCGTCTTTCTTTTCCTCTTGAGCACCCATGAGAAACTGAATGCTCCCCGCCACGGACTCGGCATCCAAGCGGCGCAATTGAATGACTTCAAAACTGCGTCCGCTGCCGTCTAGCCGTTCGACAATCGACTGGATTACAAATTGATCTGCGATGGAAGCAAAAGCGATGATGGCATTGTTCTTTTCATCGACTTGCAGCCGTGTGGCTGGCTCCAACACATCCATTTGGGTTAACGAATCAACCAGTTGCTTGGGGTCGAGTGATGCCAACCGAAAAGTCCGCATCTTGCCCTGTAGCCGCTGAAAATCAGAATTTCCGTTACGCACGTCAACTCGCGAGATAAACGCTGCGATGACTGCCATTTTGTTGGGCGGAGCATGCACAATCACACTATTATTGCGGTCATTGGCGATGATATGGACCTCAGCAGTCTTAGGTGCGGCAGGCTTGGGTGCACCACCCTGTTGCTGTTGCTGCATTTGCATTTGCTGCATCTGCATTTGCTGCATACGCGCCATTTGGTCGGGTGACACATTGCTTGGGGCGGCTGGTTTGCTAATCCCCAAGAACTCATCCAACTGCAATTTAACCAAGGACGCACGAGCGTGCTTGAGTGGAAACTCGCGAGCTAAGCCGTCCAAAGCTTCGGCAGATTCTTCTTGATTCAGCAATCGGTAGATATCCAACAAGTTGCCTGCCGCATCCATCACTTCCAGCCGATTGGTCGCAGGCAGGGGAGTCATCTTGCCATTGGTACTGAGCATCGATTTGAATTCTTCGAGCACATCTTGAGCGACCAGAAACGACAATTTGAATGAGGTTCGTAAAAACCTGTGGGGTGGATGGTCATTAAGTTGCTCGGGGTTCACTCGCGGAACCATCGCAGGATTTAGACTGGCCACTTTAACAACTGATAAAGCCCCATCATTGTCGAGCATGGTAAAACCGCGACTCAGGAGATGCCGATTAACGAGGTCCTGAGTTTCAGCCAGCGTATAGGGTTTTTGCGTCGCAATGTTCACATAGTCCGCAGGCAATTCTTGCCAATCCAACGTACAATTCGAAACCGTCGCTAACCAGCGTAGGAGTTCTGGCCAAGGTTGATTACGAAACTGAAATTCGACCATACCATCTTGATTTGGCTTGACGTTGAATTCACTGGGATTGGGTTTTTCTGGTGGCTCCGTTGGCCGAGAAATGGTAGTAGGGGCCGCTGGTTTATTCCCGGAGCCAGGAGGCGTCGCTCCATCTTTGCCTGGAGGTCCATCTTTAGTCGGCTGACCAGGGGGAGTTGGCATCGGGCGCCCAGGTGCGCCGGGTGGCATCGCTGCTGGTACTTCGCCAGGAGCCACCTGCACTGATCTGGTAGGTGCTGCGGAAGGCGTTTGTGCTTTTAGATCTTGGGGATGAAGGCTCAAAACAAAACTGAACTGGCTCAGCAAACATAGGAAGATACCGCATTTTAAATGCGTACGTCGGTGATTCATTGTGCGTAGTTCCAAGCAATTAAGTACAATTCGTCGATCCAGTGCCAGCTATTATTCCCCAGTTGAGCAGGTATTTCCAGCTAATACAAGAAAAATTCGATGTCTAGCAGGATTTTGATTGGGTTGGATGAGGCTGGCTACGGGCCAAATATTGGTCCTCTCGTGATCGGAGCATCCGTTTGGGAGGTGCCCGTACAATATGATGCTCGGCAGCTCAAATTTGATTTATCGCCAGCATTTACCGATCGAGCTTGGTCCGCTGGAGATGCACATATACCCCTCGGAGACTCAAAAAAACTATATAGCTCCGGCAACGGCCTCCTTACACTCGAGACAGGCGTACACAGCATGTTAGCCGTTACCGGCTGCCATAGCCGATCGCTTTGCGAACTAATCGAAAACGTTTGCCAGAACAAATCGATTGAGGGGATGGATCGGCTTCCATGGTACTCGCTGGCTGATCAACCCGTGATGTTAGAGCAGACTCAAGAGCAAATCACAATGATGTGTGTTCGTGGGCTGCAGCGATTGTCGCAGGCGGGCATCAAGTTATTAGGGATGCAGGCCAAGATCATTTCGGAAGCGGAATTCAATCGAACAGTCCGCTTACTAGGCTCGAAGGGCCAACTTCTGTCGATCCAGACTATCCAGTTGGCTGTTAATCGGCTGGCGCAAGCTGAACGGCCGATCGAAGTATTTTGCGATCGGCACGGTGGTCGAAAAAGGTATTTGCCCTTGCTGGTGGAGTTACTGGCTCCCGATTGGTTTGAGATCCTGGTTGAAAGTCCGACAGTATCGAGTTACCGCTCGCTGACTTCACCGCCGCGAACATTTCACTTTACGGTTGGCGGAGACGATTTTCCACCGGTGGGCTTGGCATCGATGATTGCCAAATACCTTCGCGAAAGATTGATGAGACTAATCAACAACTATTGGCGGCAACAAATTCCCGGCTTACGCGCTACGGCTGGTTATCCACAGGATGCCAAGCGGTTTCGCAGTGAAATCGAAGAAAGGGCCAGCGCGCTAGGATTTGATCCAAGTGATTGGTGGCGAGTTTGCTGAAGCGTAGTGTCGCGAATTGAAAGTTCGGGCTCAGATGGTGACCAACATCCGGTATCACTATCTCGATCAGCAATCGTAGTACATGCAGAATTCGAATGGATGCGGTCGCATTCGCAGTGCATCGACTTCTGTAACGCGTTTATAGTTGATCCAAGCAAGTAACAAATCCTCGGTAAACACATCGCCGCGCAGCAGAAAACTCCAATCTTTCTCTAATGCACTCAAGGCCTGGTCTAAATCAACTGGGGTCTGCGTTACAGCTTGCAACTCTTCAGCCGGCATGTCATACAGATTTTTGTCTAACGGCTCGCCCGGATGAAGTTTGTTCTGTACGCCATCAAGAGCAGCCATCAAGATAGCGGCCAGCGCCAAATAGGGATTACAGCTCGGGTCGGGGCAACGGAATTCAATACGTTTAGTTTTGGGGCTGGGGCTGTACATTGGAATGCGCACCGCTGCCGATCGATTGCGCTGAGAAAAGGCGAGATTGACCGGTGCTTCGTAACCAGGTACCAAGCGTTTGTAGCTGTTCGTCGTAGGATTCGTTAGCGCTAGCAATGCGGGAGCGTGGCGCAGAATACCACCGATGGCATGGAGGCCAATATCGCTCAAGCCGCCGTAGCCTTTACCCGCGAATAATGGGTCACCGTTCTTCCAAAGAGAAAAATGCACATGCATCCCTGAACCGTTGTCACCAAAAATCGGTTTGGGCATGAAGGTCACGGTCTTATTTCGCCGCCGAGCAACATTCTTGACGATGTACTTGTACTTCATCAAATTGTCGGCGCTTGATACTAGAGTGCTATAGCGGATGTCAATTTCGGTTTGGCCAGCGCTAGCCACTTCGTGATGTTGGCATTCCACTTCGATGCCACAATCGATCAAGGTTTGCATCATCTCACTGCGCAGATCGACCAACTGGTCCACGGGTGCGCACGGAAAATAACCTTCTTTGTGACGTACCTTATGTCCCAAATTCGGCGATTCAACACGCCCTCGATTCCATTGAGCTTCGGAACTGTCCAGATAGTAGAAACCGGCTTGTGAGGATTGTTCGTAACGCACATCGTCGAACACAAAAAATTCGGCTTCGGGACCAAAGTACGCCGTATCGGCGACTCCCGTTCCCGCCAAATAATTCATTGCCCGCCGAGCGATATTGCGTGGATCGCGAGCATATTCCTCGCGTGTAATTGGGTCTTGCACGCTGCAAATCAAGACCAACGTTGGCAATGCTGGAAAAGGGTCAATAAACGCGGTTTCGGGTTGCGGAACCAACAACAGATCGGATTCATTGATTGCTTGCCAACCGCGTAAGCTGGAGCCATCAAATCCAAACCCATCGTCGAACGCAGTTTCCCGCAATTGTGAGACCGGCACCGTCGTATGTTGCCATTGGCCCAATAGGTCCGTGAACCGCAGATCCACCGCTTTGACATCATGCTCGCGGCACATCACCAACACTTCTTGCGGTGAATTGGGCGTCATCGGTGGTGAGCCTCAGTTTCGTAAACAAGCCATGGTGCGTATCCAACCGCGAATGCATCGAGCACTCTAGTTAACCAACTGCGTCAGCAAATAAAGGTGTTGAGAGATAACGTTCACCTAGACTGGCCATAATGGTCACGATACGTTTGCCTCGGAATTCGGGTCTAGCAGCGATTTGTGCTGCCGCCCACATGTTTGCACCCGAGCTGATCCCGACCATGATGCCTTCTTGTTTTGCCAATCGACGCGACCAATCGAAAGCGTCTTCGTCGTCGACCGTAATTACTTCATCAACCAGACTGGTATCCAAGTTCTTTGGCACAAACCCTGCGCCAATTCCTTGAATGCGATGCTTGCCTGGCTGGCCGCCACTAATGACTGGACTGTGTTTAGGTTCAACCGCTATTGCCTTGAAATTGGGATTGAGTTTCTTGATGTAGCGTGCCACGCCAGTAATCGTGCCGCCGGTACCCACTCCAGCAACAATGGCATCAATATTTTCAGCCGAGTCCAACCAAATCTCAGGGCCGGTCGTACGTTCGTGGATCTCAGGGTTCGCCGGATTCTCGAACTGCTGTGGCATATAGGCGTCAGCGTCCTGGGTGACCATTTCATGGGCCTTCGCTATTGCACCGCGCATGCCGTCCGCTGCAGCGGTCAGTACAAGATTGGCGCCCAAACCGCGCAACAATGCTCGGCGCTCGACCGACATTGATTCAGGCATGGTCAGCGTCAAACGGTACCCCTTGGCCGCGCAAACAAAGGCCAACGCAATGCCCGTATTGCCGCTGGTTGGTTCGATAATATGCGTTTGCTTGTTGATCTTTCCCTGTTTTTCGCCTGCTTCGATCATGGCGACGCCAATTCGATCTTTGACGCTATTAAGCGGTTGAAAAAACTCACATTTCGCAAAAACCGTTGCTTGGCCCTGGGGCACCAAGCGGTTGATACGAATCATTGGTGTGTCGCCAATCGTACAAGTCACACTGTCAAACGTTTTTCCACGTGGCATGGTAAGGTCGCTCAGTCATCGTAAGTTTCTTAGAAATTCACAATCCTAGCCCAACATTGTATCGAACAGCTACGGATATCAAACCGGCCATTCGTCGAGCGCGCAGCATTATTGCGGCATGATTCCTTGACAAACTTCGTCTTCCCATTGATCCATTAGTGGCCAGTCGGCAGCACAGGTACCAAAATCGGCCATGTGCAAATATCCACGCAATCGCTCAATCGTTCGTTCGATTAAAGCGTTGTCCTTACGAAATATCGGACCGTGACTGGGGAGCAACCAGCGCGCATCGCAATGGCGAATCCTTTGCAGCGACCGAATGAAGGCAGCAATATCGCTGCCATGATGGGCGTCGATTGCTCCCACACAACCATCTCGAAAGATGTTGTCGCCGCTAAATAGCAGGTCGCCAAGCCGAAACGCAAGCTGACTATCGGCGTGCCCCGGAGTCGCCCAAACTTCTAACTTCAATGAACCCACAGAGATAATTGCACCCTCATCAATGACGTTTTCGACTTCCACAGGCGGCATCGCCAAATGAATGTTCTGGGCATCGATCTCGGCAAATGTACGCAGTTTGTCACCCGCAGACAGCAAATTCGCAGCTCGCGGGTGAGCCGAAATTGTCGTTTTGAGAATTTGTTTGACGGCCGCCAGTCCTTGTCCATGATCGACGTCGGCATGACTGGCCACTACGGTTCGGCACTTAGACAATGGAAAATCAAGTTCGCGTATCAGCTCAATGATTTCGTCAACGGACTCTTCGTATCCAATATCGATCAAAATCCACTCGTCAGCGTCATAAATCAGGTAGACGTTGCAGCCAATAACATGACCAGCCTGAAGGTTCAATTCGATTACGTTTGGAAAAATCGGCTTGCGTTCCAGCATGAGAAATCTTGATGTAGAGGTAGCTGCAGTCTGAATTGACCAAATTGTAGACGCCAATTGGCCTGACCATCAACTGCCGATGCTGATAGCGTGGCAATTACTTATCACGGAATTCCGCCCGCTTCGGCAAGGGCAAAGCTGGAAATACTGAATACCCCTTCTGTTTTTGATTATCACAAACTGGCTGAGCTCCAGCCGATAATCGAGGTGATCTTGGCAAACCGGGAGGAACTCATCCGCCCCTGGTCGACATGTCCAGAGAAAACAGATTTGTCCCCAAACTGCGCGAGGGCGTTGACCGCGCTTTCTTTCGGCCTCTATAATCCCGAACTCGAAAACTGGCTCACCGCACCACAAGATTGTTACAAAACCGATCGGCTTGCTGTTTATGAAAATTCACGAGTTCCAAGCGAAGGAATTGTTTCGCAAAGCCAAAGTCCCTGTATTGGCTGGATACGCCGTCCGCAGTCCAGAAGAGGCTGCTGAGGCGTTCAAAAAACTGGGTGGCCCCTTAGCGGTGGTCAAGGCACAGATTCACGCAGGGGGACGCGGCAAAGGAACAGTCGCTGGGAACCCAAGTCAACGTGGCGTTGAATTGGTGCGGACCGCCGATGATGCCGCCAAAGTGGCTCGAAACCTGTTGGGCAATCGCTTGGTTACCATCCAAACGGGTGCGGAAGGGAGTGTAGTTCGACAGGTATTTGTCGAACAAGGTTGTGATATCGCGCGCGAGCTGTACCTAGGGATCGTACTGGACCGCGCCCAAGCAAAACCGGTATTGATGGTCAGCAGCGAAGGTGGAGTCGAGATCGAAAAAGTAGCTGCCGAGACACCTGAGAAAATCTTTCGCGAACATTTTCATCCGAACATTGGGTTGGAAAGTTATCAAGTTCGCAAGTTATGCAAAAAACTGGGCATCACCGGAGCATCCGCCAAGAGCGCCGACGGTTTTATGCGCGGGTTATGCAAACTTTACGTCGATTTGGATTGCTCGCTGGCCGAGATCAATCCGTTGGTAATTACCAAGTCGGGCGACATGATCGCCCTAGATGCCAAAATCACTTTTGATGACAACGCCACGTTCCGGCATCCGGACTTGAAGGAATTGCGAGATTTAAACGAAGAGGAGCCCGCTGAAGTTCGCGCTGGCAATGCCGGGTTGAGTTACGTAAAACTCGATGGCACCATCGGCTGTTTGGTCAATGGAGCGGGTTTGGCTATGTCGACTATGGACATTATCAAACACCATGGCGGTACACCAGCAAACTTTCTTGATGTCGGCGGCGGAGCAAATACCCAACAGGTCATCGAAGCGCTGAGGATTATTCTGTCCGACCCTAACGTTAAAGCGGTACTCGTTAATATCTTCGGTGGAATTGCACGTTGTACCACAATCGCCACGGCATTGATCGAAGCTTCGAAAGAAGTAGGTATCAAAATACCTTTGGTCGTCAGGTTGGAAGGTACCGAAGTCGAAGAAGGACGCAAAATGTTAGCTGACAGCGGGCTGGCCATGATCGCAGCCAGTGACCTGACAGACGCTGCTAAAAAAGTTGTCGCGGCAGTTGCCTCAAAATAAGCGGCGCATCAATCCGGTAGTTACTAATCTGCGAACCATCACAATAGTTTTGTTATCGAAGCCACGCTATGAGTATTCTGGTAAACCGAAGTACGCGAGTCATTTGCCAAGGTATCACTGGAAAGGCCGGTGCCTTTCACACCAAAGGCTGCAAAGAATATGGAACGCAAATGGTCGGCGGAGTAACGCCAGGTAAGTCCGGCGAGACGGTTGAAGGTGTGCCGGTTTTTGATACCGTGGAAGAAGCGGTAAACCAAACAGGGGCGGATGCGACGATGATCTTTGTACCGCCACCCTTCGCCGCTGATGCAATCAAAGAAGCGATCGATGCGGGGATCAAAGTCATCGCCGCCATCACCGAAGGTGTCCCAGTACTGGATATGGTCGAGGTCTACCAGCGCGTCCGTCGTAGCCAATCCGTATTGATTGGTCCAAATTGCCCGGGCCTGATCACTCCGGGCGAATGCAAGATTGGCATTATGCCAGGTTACATTCACAAACCGGGTAAGATCGGCATCATGAGTCGCAGTGGGACGCTGACCTACGAAGCAGTCTGGCAAACCACAGGCTTGGGGCTGGGTCAATCAACCTGTGTCGGCTTGGGAGGAGACCCTATTGTCGGCACTTCTTTTATCGACTTGCTGAAGCTGTACCAGGCTGATGATCAAACCGAAGCGATATTGATGATCGGTGAAATTGGAGGCAACGCCGAAGAAGAAGCGGCAGCGTATGTCAAGCAACATGTGACTAAGCCAGTTGCGGCGTTTATTGCCGGCCGTACCGCACCTCCTGGAAAACGAATGGGTCATGCAGGTGCGATCATCACCGGCGGAAAAGGAACCGCTGCCGAAAAAACTGCTGCGTTAGAGGCTGCTGGTATCGTGGTCGCCATGTCCCCGGCAGACATGGGTACCGCTGTACAAGAAGCTATTCGCCGACACCGCTGAGTGGGCTCGGCAACGCCGCTACCTGTCCGATCCAATTCGCCACCCTCTAAGTCCTTCGTGTCCGCAATTTACTCAGTGCCGATTCAACCGATTGGCGCTGTTGCTCAAGTTCGACTAGACTCTCGCGTTCTTTGGCGACGACCTCAGCTGGAGCTCGCTGCACAAAGGTGTCATTGGCAAGCTTGGACTGCTTGCCAGAAATCTGCTTGATAAGATTTTCAAGCAGCTTTTCGTTGCGAGCTATCTCGGCAGGAACGTCGATAAATTCTCCAAGATCGACAATGACCTCCATGCTGTCTGCGTTCAAAGTGGCTGCCATGGCAGGCATGGGAACTTGGTCACCCCAGCCGGCGGGCACAGCGCCAGCGAGCGACTTAAAGTAGGCCTGCATGGGCTGAAGCAACTGTTTCTCAGCAGCATCACATCGTACGTAAAACACCAATTCAGCCTTGGGTGGAATATTCTGCCGAGATCTAATTTCACGCAAAGCGCCCAAGACGGAGACAAACTTGGCAAACTGCGATTCAATTTGTTGGCTATGAAACTCCAGCCGAGCTTCCGGCCAAGTGGCTTTCATCAACCAAGGAGATGCCTGGGCAGTTTTCCCAAACTCGCGCTGAGTTCCGAAGCGGGCAAGTTGTTGCCAAATGGCTTCAGTGATAAATGGCATCATCGGATGCAGTAATCGCAGCAAGACATCTAAAGCGTGCGCCAATACACGCTGGGTATCGGCTCGCGTGTCTGGGTTCTGCAATCGTGGCTTAGCCATTTCCACGTAGTAACTGCAGAATTCATCCCACGCAAAATCGTAGGCCGCGCGAGCTGCATCTGCGAATTGATAATTGGCAATAGCCTGCGACACGGCTTGCGTGGTTGTGGCTAAACGGCTGAGAATCCAACGATCTTCCAGTGCCAGCGAGCCAGCGTTCAACTCGCCTGGAGTCATGCCATCTAAATGCAACATCACAAAGCGCGCTGCGTTCCACAGCTTATTACAAAAATTCCTAGCCACCTCGAATCGCTCGCTGACGACCGCAGCACGCAGCAAGGCCAGATCCTCAGGTCGCTCAGCCCACTGCGTTGAAAAATCCTGACTGCACTTAGTGCAAGTAATCCGCGGCAAAGTTCGGTTCTGTTTCGTTTGGTTTAGCAATGATTGACAATGAGGGCACTCGTATTGGACTGGCATGCGCACATCCTGGGTTTCAGTTGCCAGCCACGCCAAACCAAAACGCAAAGCATCAGGACCAAACTTGTCGATGACGTCAATCGGATCGACTCCGTTCCCCTTGCTCTTGGACATCGTCTCGCCAAAGCCATCGAGAATCTTGGGATGGATATAGACTTGATGAAAGGGGATTCTTCCGAGATTATTCAGTCCCATCAGGACCATGCGAGCTACCCACAGGGTGATGATATCGCGGCTGGTGATCAAGACACTGGTTGGATAAAAGTAATTGAGTTCGGGCGTTTGGTCGGGCCAACCCAAAGTAGAATGGGGCCACAGAGCCGAACTGAACCAGGTATCTAATACATCTTCTTGCCGTACGTAACCCTCGGCTTCGAACTGTTTCTCCAGTAGCGAGCCATCGTCACGGATGCAAACATGGACCAGGTCCGGTGCTTCGACTTGGGCATCGATCCCGCCTGATGCAAATTCGGTTCTTGCACCGACCGCAGCCACCTCTTGCTGGGCTTCAGCGAGTGACGAAAACTTGCGAGTCCAAATAGGAATCTGATGGCCCCACCAGAGTTGGCGCCCGACTGGCCAATCTCTTTTTTCGCTCAGCCAATCAACATAACCTTTGGCATAGCGCTCAGGGATAATTTGCACTTGCCCGCCCGTGACAGCGTCAATCGCGTTTTGCGCCAATGTGTCCATCTTTACAAACCACTGATCGGCCAACAACGGTTCAATGGGCGTTTTACTGCGGTCGCTGTGGGCCAAGTCGATTTCACGATCTTCGACTCGCGCCAGCAAATCGAGCTTCTCCAAGTCCTCGACCACCTGTTGCCGAGCCTTGGAAATCGTCAGGCCTACGTACTTACCAGCCGTCCCATTGAGCGTTCCGTTGGGGTTGAGAATATTAATCATAGTCAGCCCACATCGCAAACCGACTTCATAGTCATTAGGGTCGTGAGCCGGTGTGATCTTGACGCAGCCTGTCCCCATCTCGGGCTTGGCCCATGGATCAGCAATCAGCGGAATATTTCGGTCCAGTAACGGCAGACGAAGCTGGACTCCGCGCTTTGCCATATCCCGCAGCTGGAGCTGAAGGCTTAACGAATCCGATCGATTCTGCAGCAAATCGTCTAGTTGTTTCTGCAACTGTTCGCGTTCTTTGGCAGGCGAAGTCGAGATCCGCTCACGCAGGTTCTTTTCGGCCAAGTCGAAGGCACCCGCCGGGTCGGGATGTACTGCGACCGCAGTATCACCCAACATGGTCTCTGGCCGCGTAGTGGCAATGGTTACATATGTTGGCTCGCCAGGTCGTGGATCGATAACGGGATATCGAATATGCCAAAAACTCCCTTTCACCGCTTCGTGAAACACTTCATCGTCGCTGACTGCGGTTTGCAAATAGGTGTCCCAGTTCACCAATCGTTTGCCACGGAAAATATAGCGCTTTTGAAATAGGTCGAAGAAGGTCGCACGCACCGCTCGTGCACACACATCATCGAGAGTAAATCGAGTGCGTCGCCAATCACAACTGCACCCCATACGTTTTAGTTGGTTCAGAATGCGTGCTTCGTATTGATCCTTCCATTGCCAAATGCGAGCCACCAGCGCTTCGCGTCCCAGATCATGTCGCGTTTTATTTTCCAGCTCCTTCAGCCGCCGTTCAACCACCGCTTGCGTAGCAATTCCGGCATGATCCGTACCCGGCATCCACAGCGCCTCATATCCCATCATGCGGTGCCAGCGAATTTGAATGTCTTGCAAAGTATTGTTGAGCGCGTGGCCAAGATGCAGCGCTCCGGTAACATTGGGAGGAGGAATTACGATCGTAAAAGGTTTGCGATCGCTGTTGGGCTCAGCATGAAAGCACCCGGCCGATTCCCAGGAGCCATATATCTCTTGACAAACAGTTTGGAAGTCAAATCGATTGGGGATTTCCGTACTAGGTGAATTCATAACAATCCTCGACCACAACAAAGTACTTTCCAAGATTTTATCGGCTGGGCAAACAACTCGCTAAAAGTCGCTTGCCTCGCATCTGCCGCGCACTGGTAATATTTTTCAGTTGGGCACTGTTTCGCTTTTCGGTTTGCGAGCACTTGAATTCTGCGCACTGCAACCAAAACGTTTCGCATCTCGCTGGTTATTGATCTTTCAGCAGTTTGTATTCGACTGCATCAACCAACGCCAGCCAACTGGCTTCGATGATGTTCTCGCTGACACCAATTGTGCCCCAAACATCATGGCCATCAGAACTTTCAATGTTCACGCGAATGCGAGCAGCGGTTCCCGCTTCGCAATTGACGACTCGGACCTTGAAGTCGACCAAGTGCATTTGCTGAAGATTTGGGTAGAACTCGATCAGACATTTTCGCAGTGCTGCATCCAACGCGTTGACCGGGCCAAGTCCTTCGGCGGCTTCGAACCGCTCTTGATCACCCACTCGCACTTTGACGATTGCCTCCGCAAAAGCCAAATGGGTTCCTGCGTCGCGGTCTCCAGCCAAAATGCGATATTTGATCGCATGGAAGTGATCTTGATAGGAACCTGCACATTTTTTGACCATCAAATCAAAAGAAGCTTCCGCCGCCTCGTATTGGTAACCCTGATTCTCGCGGCGAACAACCTCGGCCAAAATCTCGTCCATCAGCGCGCGATCGGATTGAAGATTATGCTTGGTGGTCAGCGCGATAATGTTGGATCGACCCGACAGTTCACTCACCAAAATCCGGCGTTCGTTGCCCACCAAGGCTGGATCGAGATGCTCGTATGTATGAGCTGCCTTCGCTACGGCATGAACGTGCATGCCTCCCTTATGAGCAAAAGCACTTTGGCCCACAAACGGCTGATTGCTGCGCAGTTGTAGATTCGCGGTTTCGTAAACATATCGCGACAATTCGGTCAGATGTTCAAGGCTTTTGCCTCCTAGAACCGAGAAACCTTGTTTCTTTAGGGCTAAGTTAGCCATTACCGACAACAGATCTGCGTTACCACAGCGTTCCCCCAGTCCATTGATCGTTCCTTGAACTTGATTGCAACCAGCATCGACCGCAGCGAGCGAATTAGCACAAGCCAGCTCTCCATCGTTGTGACAGTGAATGCCCAGCTCGACTTTGTAACCAGCCAGAGCTTGCTTGGCCGCAGCCACAATATCTTGGATTTCATTGGGCAGTGTGCCTCCGTTAGTATCGCACAAGGCGATACAACGCGCTCCGGCAGAGGCGGCTGTACAAATCGCCTTCAAAGCATATGCAGAATTGGCTTTGTACCCGTCAAAAAAATGTTCGGCGTCATACACAATTTCACACGTGCGGCCAAGGAATTCCACGCTCTCACCGATCATCGCCAAGTTTTCCTCAAGCGTCACACCGAGGACCTCGGTAGCATGAAAATCCCAGCTCTTGCCAACGATCGTACATACTGGCGTTCCGGCCGATAGCATCGCCTTCATCCCCGGATCGCTTTCAGCCGTCATACCGCGCCGTCGAGTCATCCCAAAGGCACAAATCTTGCTCTGGCCAAGATTCAGCTTTCGTACGCGATCGAAGAAGGCAACATCTTTTTCGTTCGACAGCGGATAACCACCTTCGATATAGTCGATACCAAATTCCGCCAGCCGTTGGCTGATGTTCAGCTTATCTTGTAATGAAAAACTGACCCCTTCTCCCTGCGCACCATCGCGCAAGGTCGTATCGTAAATCTGAATTTGACGAGTCATTCGGCTGGGTTTTCCTTTGACGACTGTCGAGGCCTCAGCTTGGCAATTGCGATTGTGAGGCTGAAAATGCTAGCAATTCACGGCTGGACCAAGGTTCAAAAATAGGACCTGTCAGGCCGCAGAGGATGCACTATTGTACGAGTTCACTGTAACTTACATAGAACTATCGACCTGGTAATCGGGTTCGCTGCGAAATTTTATCGATACCCTTATAAGGCATGTTCGAACAGGCTTAGCTAGCAATTGCGATATCTACACGCCCAGCCCGATAGGCACGCAGTTAAACGATTTCGCTGAAACGACTTAGTTGTCCCAGCAACCAGCAACCCAGCAATTATCGAAAGTGCCGCTGTCCAGTTGGGTTAGGTGAAAGTAGGGTAATTCACTTTACAGATACTTGTGTTGACCCTCTGGGTTACATTCAGACGAACGCAGCGTGCAGATCCTTACTGCCCGTTCGTGGCTGTGCCGAGTAACTTGACGGTGATGCGGGTCGAACATCATTAAATTCAAGGCCCTTAGAGCTTTCGTAGCTTGGATTCTAAAACTTTATGGCGATTCAAATCGACGAGGACCGCTTGTCAGAACCCATCAAAGGTTGGTTGCAAGCGGCAATTGAGCAGGGCGCGTCAGACTTGCATTTAGCACCTTACTATCCACCCTATTTACGCGTACATGGTGAACTTAGGCGCATCGAAGGGGAAGGAGAGCGGACGGGCCAGGAGTTGGATTTGGATCTCACCAACATGTTGCCTGCATCGATTATTGATGCGCTCCAGCTCCAACGTAATTTGGATTTTTCATTGCAACTTAAAGGCCGTCAGCAAACCAACCGATTTCGCACCAATCTTTTTGTTTGCGGCGGGCACTTTGGTGCCTGCTTTCGATGGATTCCAGGGAAGATTCCAGACTTAGACTGGGCAGGATTCCCAGCAGGATTAGCTCACAAGTTAGCCCATTTTCGTAATGGACTAGTATTGCTGACTGGAATCACAGGTTCCGGGAAATCGACGACTTTGGCTATGTTAATTAATATCCTCAATCAAGAAGGGGGCTACCGCATCATCACTATTGAGGAGCCAGTCGAATATCTTTTTCCACGCGCTCCCAACAGCATCATCACTCAGCGTGAGGTCGGGAGCGATGTTAGTTCGTTCGCCGAGGGACTGAAATCTGGCCTGCGACAAGATCCTGATGTTATTTTGGTAGGCGAAATTCGGGATCCTGAAACTGCACAAATTGCGTTGAGCGCCGCTGAAACTGGGCACTTGGTATTGGCAACTCTACACACACGCGATGCTAAAGGCGCAATTTCACGGTTTGCTGACTTATTCCCACAAGCCGTGCAAGCAGAAGTTCGGGCTCAATTAGCCACTGGCCTGCGAGCAGTCATCAGCCAACATCTGCTCCCCAGCAACCTAGAGAACTCCAAACGCGAGTTAGCTCTGGAGATTTTATTTAATACGTCGCCGATCGCAGCCTCCATCCGTAGCGGGAAACTTGAGAGCATCGACAATAACATTGTCACCGGACGTGCCGAAGGAATGATCAGCTTGGACGAGTCGATCAAACGTCTGTTAAGCGAAGACCGCATTTCATCGTCGACTGCCGAACACTACATCAGTGATCGAAGCCTGCTACGTTCGCCCTTCGCGTAGCTGATTTCGTCAAGCTAAACTAACCAATTCGCAAATCCGATGAACTTGGTTATTGAGCAGTTACACACTTTTTTGGTTGTACACTCGTTAAATCACCAGGCGGGTGCTACGGAAATTGTGGCAGTAAGACATCCAGATGGGAGTTCACATTCTCATTGGCGTGTGGAAAAATGGCTACATTGACTCTGGCAAGCTCTGCTGCGCTTTTGCTCGTCGTCAGCAAGATCGGTAAAGCGGCATGCAGGTGCCGTGCTGATGAACTTGCATGGCACGTATTTTGCAAAATTGGGTCGAAAACAAACGCTTGGCTGCCCGTTTGGCAGGTTGTGGTTTATTTGGAGAGTCTGGCGAGCGATGTTCTTTCATTTCGATATCTTGTTGTACATTTTTTTGGCTCCTGCCATGATCTTGGCCATGGCCGCGCAATGGATGGTCCAGTCTGCATACGCGAACATGAGCCGGGTTCGTGCTCGCCTTTCTGGACATGATGCGGCAAGGCAGATATTGGATTCGGCAGGACTCTTTGACGTGCCGATCGAGCGTGTGGCCGGTCAATTATCAGATCACTATGATCCGACCGCGCGCGTTTTGCGGCTGAGCGATGGTGTGTACGGAACTTATTCCATGGCTGCGGTGGGCATCGCGGCTCACGAAGCAGGGCATGCTATCCAACACGCCCAGCAATATGCGCTTATGGGGATCCGCGCGATGGCTGTTCCGGTTGCTTCCTTCGGATCCAATTTTGGCGTACTCATCGCGTCGTTAGGCGTTTCGATGGTGCTCAGTTCAATTGCGGCTGGCAAGATTGTCTTGCTGGCGGGAATTGTACTATTTGGCGGAGTCGTGTTCTTTCAGCTCGTAAACTTGCCGGTCGAATTTGACGCATCTGCGCGAGCTAAGAGGTTGTTGGTTTCCGAGGGGATCATTGCTGAAGCTGAACTCCCCTACGTCAGCAAAGTGCTCAATGCGGCGGCATTAACTTATGTGGCTGCGACGTTGCAAGCGGTCTTGCAACTGGCTTATTTTATTTTCCGACTGCTGCAGTCCAGGAGCGAGCGCTGAGCTAATGGTCAACAATGAAATTTCTGGCAAACATCGCCAGCGAATGGGGTGAATTCCCGCGAGCCCACGAGAAACGTGGAGCACTGTAGGTGGCAAGTGGAACACGCCGGACGCATATTGGCTCCCATACCAGCTAGGTGCAACCAAAGGACCAATGCCCGGCAGCCGGACTTGACCTCCGTGAGTATGACCGGCCAACAACAAGTCTAGCCGCAATCGGCGAGCCCAGGAATATTGATCTGGCGAATGGCTCATACCTAACCGAAAAGTGAAGGGGTCGAGCACTTGGGCGGCATGAGATGTTGAAACTGAGTTTCGCCTGTCAAACCACGGACGCTCGTTCCCGGTGATCCAGATACGCAGTGGTTGGTCTTGGTCACTCAAGTTGATCAGCGCCTCGTTGGTCCCCATGTCGTGCCAACCGAGCCGGCTCAGCCGCAGGGGGACTTCGCGCCAATCGCTGAGCCTTTTTTCATGGTTACCCATCAAGAAATAACAGCCCAGCGGTGCGCGCAACGGCCCAAGTAGTTCTTCAAGCCAATCCAGGCAATGGTCATGATCGATCGTGTCTCCAGTAAGGCAAATCAAATCGGGTGAACACAATGACAACTGGTCTAAAGCATAGCGATAGTATGCTTGTTTGAGGTGGCCAGTAAAATGCAAATCTGAAATGTGGCCAATTCGCAGTCCGTCGGTTCCGGGAATGCTGCGTTCAATACGCAGGGATTTTTCGGTCACGGAGAGCTTCGTAATCTCATTGCCGGGAACACAATTTAGCAGACTTGCAATGCGATTGCCCGTAACCCGGCTCCCTAAGATCCGTTCAACTGGATGAGTCGCCACACGTTCCGTCAATAAGGCGGGCGGAGGGATCAATGAACGTCGTGAGTTTAGCCACAGCGTTCCTAGAATAAAGAAACAGGCGATGCACCACGCTCCCCACAATCGAAACCACAGTCCTTGTTGCGGCCAGAAGGTCGTGCCCGAACTTACCCATTCCCGGATGACTTCACCTTCGAGCCAAACAATCTCTACGGGAATCGCGAGGCACAGGGCCACGTAAATTTTTTCCAGCGACTTTACCCACTTGCGCGGCAAGCCAGTTGCATTGATTCGGTTGTAGCAAAACAACCACCAACCTAGATGTCCGATGACCACACAGCCAGTCACCAGCAGTGGCGGTACCATGCCGAAATCCGTGCATTATGCGACTTGAGGTTGGTAAGCGTCGATAATCGTCTCTACAACGTTAATCAATTGCCCGACGCGAAACGGTTTGTACAACAGCGCCTTGGGATGCAGGCCCGCTTCTCGAGCCTTGACGATGGAATGACCTGGGTCATAACCGTATCCCGTCATTAGGATCATGGGCACCTGTTCGACCATTTTCTGCAGCCGCAGCATCAATTGATAACCGCTGTAATCCG
>CAZVBC010000080.1:0-21719 GCA_964625155.1 uncultured Pirellulaceae bacterium | reverse complement strand
AGCGGTGGCTTAACGAAGGAGCACAATGGACAGACCACTGGTCCTTTCAGCCTGTCGCGTATCCAGCGACCCCGCGAGTGCAAGATCCCAACAGGTCACACGCCGGTCCAATCGATGCATTTATTCTCAGTCGACTTGAGCGCGAGGGATTGAAGCCAACTCCGCCCGAATCTCGCGAACGTCTAATACGCCGAGTCACATTGGACTTGACTGGGTTGCCGCCAACGCTCGCCGAAATTGATGCGTTTCTAAACGACCACACGGATCAAGCGTTTGAACGAGTAGTCGATCGCCTGCTGGATAGTAAGCACTTTGGTGAACGCTTGGCACTCATTTGGTTGGACCTGGCGCGCTATGGCGATACCAGCGGCTACCACAACGACTCATTGCGCGATATGTGGCTTTGGCGAGAATGGGTTATCAACGCCTTTAATAGCAATATGCCCTTCGATCGTTTCACCATTGAACAAATTGCTGGCGACCTACTTCCCAATGCGTCAGTTGACCAACAGATTGCCAGCGGATTTCACCGCAATCACATGACCAGCGATGAAGGGGGATTGATCGATGCCGAATACCGAAACCTCTACGTCGTGGACCGCGTCAACACAACTGGTGTCACTTGGTTGGGAATGACCGTGGGATGTGCACAATGCCACGACCACAAATACGATCCGCTGACTATGCGTGATTTTTACAGCATGTATGCATTCTTCAACAACGTACCGGAAAATGGCAAAGATGGCGTGCGCGATCGCAATCCTAAACCATTCCTGCGAGTCACCACCTCTGAACAAGCAGCGCAACTTAAACTCTACGAATCGGAGTTGGCGCAGCTTGAGGTTCAACTGAAACAGCAGGAATCGGCGTACCAAAACACCCGTGAGTATTGGGAAGCAGAGGTTGCCCGGCTCGGCAAAGACTTCGAACCAGTAGGTCCGATGGAGACGTACGCTCTGGACGGTTCTGGAGACGGACTTGCTTCATCTGGAGAAATCATTCCTGCGATTCCCTTGGGAAAAATCGAGTACGTTGATGGAGTTGCCGGCAAAGGACTTGCTGTTGGTAGCGCGTCCGGATTCTCATACAAGAATCGCGCGGAATTCGAACGAGATCAACCATTCAGCATTGGCTTGTTCGTCAGCCCCCAGTTGGAAGACAGGCCCAAAGAGAAGCATGGCAAAACAGCCGCTGTTGCAAATATTGATGAGAACAGCAATCGCTTGTTAGCTAGACAAGACACTGACGGATCCAACCGTGGCTGGAGTATATCATTTGAAGATTCACTTCCATCATTTCGATTAGTACATCGTTGGCCCGAAGATTGTATTCACGTCACCGCCGCAGAAAAAATACCTGATAGCCAATTCTCGCATATCACATTTACCTACGATGGCTCTGCTAAAGCGAGTGGCGTCAAACTATATGTGGATGGACGGCCTGTGCGAGTTCAGGTACGACAGGATCAACTTTCAGGCTCGATCAAGTCTTCGGGATCATTTACGATCGGCATTACGGGCAAGGGAGATACTCAATACCGCAGCCACCTGGACCAAGTAAAGGTTTATACACGTGTGCTGGATGCACTCGAAGTTAGTTTTCTTGGTGCCAAACAAGTGTTGCGCATCGCCACAACGCCAGCCAACGAGCGGACCAAGGCAGAAACGGACCAGCTTAACACTTTTTATCTGCAAGTCGCTGCACCTGAACTGGATGCCCAACGCAAAACTGTAGAGCAAAAGCGCAAGTCCAAGGACGACTACGAAAAGTCGTTACCGAATACGATGGTCATGGCCGAGATGGATACTCCACGTCAGACCTTTATAAAAGTTCGCGGGAACTATGACCAAGATGGCCAACAGGTTGGACCTGGAGTGCCGGACTTTTTGCCACCGTTGCGGATGGCTTCGAGTGGAAAGCAACCGAATCGATTGGATTTTGCACGTTGGTTGGTGTCGCCGGAACAACCCTTGACTGCGCGGGTGATGGTCAACCGATTGTGGGCGATGTTATTTGGTACGGGACTAGTAAAGACATTAAACGACTTTGGTTCGCAAGGTGAACGGCCAACACATGCCGAGTTATTGGACTGGCTAGCGGCCGATTTTATGACCGATTGGAACGTTAAGAGAACGTTGAAACAAATGGCCCTCACGTCGACGTATCGGCAAAGTTCTGCGATTCCTGCAGACCTGTTGTCCAAAGACAGAGAGAATCGATTGTTGGCGCGCGGACCGCGGCAGCGCTTGGACGCCGAAGCGATTCGTGACAATGCGCTGGCAATCGCTGGTGTCCTCAACCCGAGTATTGGAGGCAGAAGCATCAAGCCTTACCAGCCGGAAGGAACTTGGGAGATCAATGAAATGAGCGGCTACAAATACGTGACTTCCACGGGAGCGGATTTGTATCGGCGCGGGTTGTACGTTTACTGGCGGCGGTCGACGGTTTATCCATCGTTCGTCACACTAGACGCGCCGACTCGCGAATTTTGCATTGCTCAACGAGCAAAAACTAGCACACCTTTACAGTCATTGGTCCTCATGAATGATCCGGTATTTGTTGAGGCAGCGCGAGCCTTCGCGCAGCGTGTCCTGCTGGAAAATCGGGGCCGAGATGTCGACGTACGACTAACGCACGCCTGGCGGCTGGCACTAGCTCGCTGGCCAACAGAGATTGAGTTTTCGATATTGAAAAGTGTCTTGGATAAACAACTTGCCACGTTCAATCGTGATCCGCAAGCTGCGAAGAAGCTGATTGATGTTGGTGAACTAAAGCCACCCTCAGAACTTGAGCCGACGGAATTGGCTGCCTGGACCGCAGTGGCCAACGTTATCTTGAATTTGAATGAAACAATCACAAACTAATCATTCAATTTCGCGCATCGCACACTATGGCTCAGGTGGCTAAGCGGGATTGGAACGCATAGCGTCACGGACGATTTCGCGATCGAAATAATTAGTCGACATACCAGCATCGACAACAATCGACTGCGCATTTATTCCTGAGGATCTGGGGCTTAACAAGAACGCGGCGACGTTGGCGACTTCGTCGGTTTGCAAAGCGCGTCGTCTGGGTATGACTCGCTCGGCATATAAGTACGAGTCGACGTAGCCTGGAATGCCTGCGGATGCGCTCGTCTTCAGCAGACTGGCACCGACCGCATTGAAGCGAACCTCCGAAAAAGTACTAAACGATTTCGCGAGAAATGCGAGCGACGAGTCGAGTGCCGCTTTAACCGGTGCCATAAATCCATAATTTTCGCTAGCCATTCTCGTAGTCGAAATGCTGATCGTCACGATCGATCCGGTTCGCGTCACGAGTCCCTTGAGAGCGTTAGAAAGTGCGATCAGGGAAAAGCATGAGATATCGACTGCCTGCAGAAACTGGCGACGCCCGGTTTCATGGAACGGACGGATTTCGTCGCCATAATCGGCGAAAGCAATCGAGTGCACTAAACCGTCAAACTGTCCACCAGCGGCGGCAAGGTCGAGCGCCAATTGGTCGATTTCGGCTTGATTTTCTACGTCGCACACATAGATTGGCTGGCCTGGCAATAACTTGGCAACCGTATCGCGCCGAGCGGCACTGCGCACCACGTAGGTGACTTGCGCGTTAGCTTGTTCCAAGGTCTTGGCAATCTGAAAAGCCACGCTTTTGCGATTGGCCACACCAAAAACCAGAATACGTTTGCCGGCTAATCCAAGAAAATCCATATTTATCTACTCGGGCTGAACAAGTGCACAAGCAAAATCGAGTCGCGCAGCCAGTTTTCCCTGGCAGGTGACCTTGCCAGTCAGGAAATAAGCGTTCGCGACGACTTCATTTAGGGTAACTTCGATATCGACTATATCGTTGGGGCGCACCTTCTGTTTGAATTTTACATTGTCCATGCGGGTGGCAACCGGCAGCGCTTGCGCAATTGGGCCTCGACCAGCCAGCAAAATCGCACCGGTTTGCAAAACTGACTCACAGAGAATTACACCAGGTACCAAAGGATATCCCGGAAAATGTCCCTGTAAAAAGAATTCAGTTTCCAAGAAATGCTTTCGACAGACGATCCGATCAGCCGACTTTTCAACGATCGAATCTACCAACAACATTGGTTTGCGATGGGGAATTGCCGACTCGATTTCAGATAGATCTGACATACACACATGCGCTTGGTCACATCCCAATACCGCTGGCCCACAGAGGATGGAATGTGGCAGGAACCAGTAACACAAATAGTTGGGTAATGCTATCCGCCCAACCAAACGTATGCAAGCAGCATCAATAGCAACAGATCCATCCATTCGATTTTCCAGCGGTTCGGGCCACTTCGAACGTAATCCAGTGTTTTTCCTGTTGGGCAACCCAAACGGCAATATGACATAGGCTTGTACCAAGACAGTGCCAGGCTGAGAATCCAAACCAGCATACTTAACGAAAGTCCAAGTCGCCATGAATATGCGTCAAACGGTTCCCATGAAGCTACGTTTAAGTTCATTCCACCACGCACTGCCAACAGGCACATTAAGACCATCGACCAAGCAAGCACTGGTAATCCTCTAGCTATGAAGGAGTCGAATAATTGCCGCAAACCCTGTGGCCGAGTTTCGAGAATGACAGGCAAATTGAGCAGTCGGTCCCGACGGCTGCGCCCGCGAGACTTCCAGCGTGCTAACCATTGCTGCAGAATTCCATGTGGGCAAAGGTGATCGCAATAGACGTTCATTTTGAAGAAAAATGAGTGGCCGTACGCAAGCAAAAGAAGAATCGACAACCCCGGTGCCAATCGAAATGGTATTCCGCCGCTAGACCAGCCTGTCAATAGTGCAAGCGACAATAAATTGCCACTAATCAAGCCGATGATGACCAGGCAGGCAACTTGCCACAGCACTCTCAGAGTGGGGAAGGCACGCAGTCGTAAGCGACTCCAAATCATCGAGCACAACGCAAGCAGAGCGGTTGTAATCTCAGTACCGCTCCAGCGAACCGTACTCAATGGCTTTGCGGTGGCAGTTTGACCTGATGCGCTGTCGAGTACATAACGACTGGTTGCTTGTAAGGTGCGAGCGGCGGCCATGCTGGTCATCGTCGCTCCAGACACACCCTCGATTTCCGCCGCCTCGAAATCCAGCGCAGCTAACTCGAGCAGCGATTTTCCTTTGAACTTGGACCAAAATGCGATCTCTTGCTGTACATATCGAATATAAGGCTGATTATCAAACGAACTCCGCAGCTTGACATCGATCAGTCGTTGCTGGTCGTCGAGAAAGAGCAAAAATTCGCTTGGCCCCTGGTAACCCTCGATGGCATCGACAACGTTGCCGGTGCGGAGGACGTAGGCGACCAATTCTCCTTTTTCGTCCAACATGCGGTAAAGGTCTGGTTGCTGATTGTCGCGAGTCAATTGTGCGACTTGCTTTCTCAACCCTTGTATTTCCGCCAGCGTAACTTCATTTGGAAAACGCAGGCTTTGCCGAGTACCCTGCAATCGGAAAATGATAGATTCGGCGATAGCCAAACTGGTCAGAGTCGCGCCCGAGACGCCATCAACATGATGTGATGTTGCCGAGCCAAATTGCCAACCTTCAAATTGACTCCAGAACTTCGAGGATTGCTGGACCAAGCGCACGTGATCGGGAGTATCGCGACTGGCGAGCAGGCTGGCAGCGACGATCTTTTGTTTTGAATCGACGACGATCAATGAGTTGCTCGGCCCCGCATAGCCGACGATGTTGTCCGCCGCTGGAGACGTGGTTACAAACGCCCCCAAGACCTGCTGATCTGCCCCTAAGACTGGAGTTAGTTGTTGTGCGCCGACAGTTTGAGCGATCGTGGCTGCATCGGGGAAAAAACTGCGCATCTGTGCGAGTTCGATCGCAGGTGTTTGCGAATCCATTGGCGACTCGACTTTAACTGGCCCCCGCTGAAGTCCAATTACCAGCCAGAGCAACAGTCCAATTCGAATCAGGTGTATGGCTCCAGCAATGTTTGCTCGCCGCCTGAATTTTTGGAAGACTACAACGCGATCCGCAAAGCCGTTAACTGCTGACGATTTATCGCTTGCCATTGAATTTTGAAACAGGCAATAACTGCACGGCATCAGCGTGAACAATACCACCAGCACCTTCGCTCAACAGACGTACGGTAACTATTTGCCCAGGCTTTAACCGGCGTTTGAGCAAGGACTGGAAACCATCCTCTGGTGCAGCTTGTTGCATGTTAACCGAAGTAGTTGTAACCAGTTCTCCGTCAATCAAAATGTGGATCGGAACGTTGGCTCCACGGTTTTCGTGAGGCGAGTAAGCGACTCGCACCAAGTATTCATCATCTGTCATTACTCGCAGGCGGAATTCTGCCAACGCTCCACTATTGGGAGAGGCGTAACTGTATCCCCAACCAACGAAGCCCTTGAGCCCTGCGCCGTGGGTCCATTTCCCCACCAGTTCAGCCTCCGATTCGTCCACGACAATTCCGCCCAAGCTGGCAAGCTTTTTGCCAATCTCAGGTCCTAACTTACCGGGCAACTCCGGAATATTATCGGGAATGGTGATTGGTTGGCGAACCGTTTCTCGTCGAGCTTTTCCGGGAAGCTGTAACAACTGTAGCAATTCGGGCAAATGCGTCTGATAAATATCTCTTGGCTGACAAGTGTGAAGTGTGCACAAACTGGCCGCTTTACCAACGACTTCCCCCATCATGCCACAAGTCTTCATGACACGCGTAGTGCCTAATGCTTCGTGAGTGACACTGATACAGCGGCCTGCCATGAACAGATTCTCGATCTTGCGCGAATAGAAACAACGATAGGGAATCGGGTAACCGTACATGCGATCGACTCGATTATCATGTTCGGCAATTGAAATGAATGGATTATCGGGATACTTCTTTGCAAATTCCTTTTTGGGGTAATGCAAATCGATCGACCACGTACTGGGAACGCACCCATCGGGAAAATCTCGTTTGGCAACAATGTCCTCTTGAGTAAGGACGATGTCACCCATCAAACGCCGACTTTCGCGCGGTCCACCGACATAGGCCATCCAAGTCATGATTGCCTTGGGATGGTCTGCAGCACCGTCGCCGTTTTTCATGGCATTAAACGCGCCGAAACCTGCTCTTAAATTCCAGTCGCGAATGGATTCCGCATGATGAATTGCATCTTTGTCAAATCCACTTTCCCAAAACCATTGGGCATGATAGTCACGTGGGTAGGGAAAGTCGGCCATCGATAGCTGCAACGCCCAGGGTGTTGTAGGAAATTCCGTGGCCTGTTCAGCTTCCGACCAAGTCCACATGTTGCTCATGCCCATACGCCCTTGCGGTGTCATCTCCCAGTCTGCGTTCGCCAAAAATCCAATCGTTGCATGTCCTGTACAGTCTGCAAACAGTGGGCTCACGAACCGCCGTAACTCGCTTGTCCGAGTATCGATCGCATCGATCGATTTCAGCCGCGATCCATCGACTGCCACCCGAAATGCATGATGATTCAGGAACAAGTCTATGTTTTTTTCAGCGCGGACGATTTCCTCTTTGACTTGATCGCCGAACTCCTCGGCACGACCAGGCGACTTGGTGGCTGAATCAGCGAATTCTTCGACTATTTCACCAATGCGAGGAAATTTACCTCTGCGGATCAATCCTTGAGCCCATACTCGTACTTCGCTGGAGCCGTTTCCGCCTAATACAGGACGGTCTTGAATCAGAGCGACTTTGCACCCCAGTCGAGCTGCGGCAATCGCAGCTCCCATTCCGCTGTAACCACCACCAACAACCACGAGATCGTATGGCTGACGAATCTCGATGGGCTGTTCGTAACCAAGCAGCTTTCGTCGCCATACACCATGCACCTCCGAGCTGTTGTCAGGTACTGCAGAGGCATCGTTTGATAAGTAAACTGCATCGCAGCGTCCACAAAAGCCAGTCAGATCCTTCAATTTCAGTTCGCTTTCGCCAACACTCAATTTAACCACACCAGCTTTAAACCAATTCCAGTCCGCCCCCTGAGTACCAAGTTCATTTTCCAAAGCGTGGCCATTGATGAACACCTGAAATCTGCCTGGTTTGCCAGGTGCGTTCCACCTGGCGACCCAATCAAATGTGCGCACCCACACGTGATATTCACCAGCTTCCGGGATGCGAATATTTGTCGATGCGTCCGCAACAGGTTTTCCCAGCCCATGTGCCAGCAAGTACGGTGAACCCATTTGTTCGATAAACTGGGTATCCAGTTGCCAGCCTCCTCGATTCGCAAAACTCTCAGCCTCCACCAGCAAGTCCGCTGCAAAAATGTGAATTCCGCAAGAAGAAATCAATAAGAACAGACAAGCAAACCCACTAGACCAATCGCGTGCTCGTATCACAATACGCACTACCCTTAATCGATATGCCAGTAATTATTGGATGCTCAACCCGTAACATTATACCCACACTGTGACAAGCTCGTAGTGCAGGAAACCGAGCGACCGCAGATACCGTCATGGCATGTACATTTGAGCATGATAAGATGTAGGCCTGACTGGCCTTGCCATCGTGATTGTATTAGGTGCGTGAGGCTGAGTGGGAACTGACTGAATGCCAAGAGTTGATCGGGTGTTTTTTTGGCATGATCAGCGTTAGGTTTGCTATTCGATTGCTGTCACAGTGTTTTAGGGCGCGGGTCAAAGTACATCATGGGAATTGTCTGGAAATGAATGAGGAGGAAAAAGTATGCCCTGCGAGCACATCAAGAGCCTCTATCAACTCTGTAACGACAGCGGAATTCGACTGTCGAGTTCGGATCTGATCAAGATCGCTTGCAAAGAGTGCGGCGATACCGAAGTTTGTCCCTCGGTTCTACTTGACGAATATGAAACTAAGAGCCTGGCGCCGCATGGGGAACCAACCATGCCGCACCGGGACAAGGTCAATTAAATTGCTCAACCATAGTTTTTCGGCATAGGTACCGCATCATGACGTTCAGGATACGAGTCGTACTGCTTTTCGTTATCGTTTGTTTGGGCATCACCGGAGATGGCATCCGCGGGAATGAGACCAACCAAGAAAAGGCCGGTGTAAGCGCAAACGAGCGCAGTAGCATCGCACGCGGGGTTGTCTATCATGACGCGAACGGCAATCGTCGTCGGGAACCCGGCGAAGCTGGGCTGGCGAATATTCGCGTATCGAATGGGAGTAAGTTGACCACGACAGGCGCAGATGGTCGTTACGAGATCCCAGTCACAGATGACTCGATCGTATTTGTTGTCAAGCCACGAGGATGGGCTTGCCCGTTAAATGCAGACAGGCTGCCTCAGTTTTATTACGTCCATAAACCTCACGGATCGCCGGTTCAGAAGTTTCCGGGCGTCAAGCCGACCGGGCCACTCCCCGAATCGATCGATTTTCCATTAACACCTCAGAACGAGCCCGAACAGTTTCGCGCACTCTTGTTTGGGGATACTCAACCCCGAAACGTAAAGGAAGTTGAGTACATGGCGCATGACATCATTGACCAAGTGGTTGCGGAAAAGGCGCATGGGGCTTCCCTGGGAGTCACGCTCGGCGATGTCGTCTTTGATGACTTGGATGTATTTCAGCCGCACAATCAAGCGATCGCTCTGATTGGAATTCCGTGGTTCAACGTAATTGGTAACCACGACATGAACACCGATTCACCGGATGACAAACACTCGGACGAGACATTCGAAAGCATCTATGGACCGAGCTATTATTCGTTTGACTACGGACCGGTCCATTTCTTAGCTCTCGATGACGTGACTTGGCACGGGCCAGTAGGAGGCCAGCGGGGGCGTTTCACTGGCGGCCTTGGCGGCGAACAACTCGAGTTTATTCGCAATGATCTTGCGCTGGTACCTGAAGACCAATTAGTGGTCTTGATGATGCACGTGCCGCTGGTCGAAGTCGATGATCGTTTGGAACTCTATCGTTTGATCGAACGACGTCGCTTTACACTTTCAATCTCAGCCCACACACATTTTGTAAAGCATCACTTTATCGGCAAGGAAGATGGTTGGCAGGGTAAAGAACCTCATCATCATATCGTCAACGTGACAGTATGTGGTAGTTGGTGGCGAGGCAGCCCAGATGAATTAGGCATTCCGCATGCGACCATGAGCGACGGTGGTCCAAACGGATACTCGATCATCTCCTTTGACGGGGCCAAATATGATTTGGAATTTCGCGCAGCACGACGACTAGCCAATTATCAAATGAATATCCATATGCCCGAAATGATCACAACCGACCAAGCCATTTCGACCGCCGTCATCGTCAATGTCTTTAATGGTTCCAAAAAGTCGCAGGTACGCATGCGTGTGCTCCCCAGTGGTCAATGGAAGGAACTGGAACGCATTGACGGAATCGATCCCTTCTATGCTTCGATAAAAAAGTTGGAGTCTGGTCCGGTAAAGCCATTAGGGATAGGCTTACCCGATCCTAGCGTAACAGACCATCTTTGGCGTGGTTTTCTTCCAGCCCTTTTGCCCGTCGGAACTCATCACGTTGAAGTCGAAACGACTGATATGCATGGGAAAAAGTACACCGACCGCGAGAGCATTCGAGTCGTACACGCAGTCCCGACTCCCACAAAGGCACCTGCCGCCAAATAACTGCACCAAGATATCCGCCACGAACTTGACTTCACCATCCGGCACGAAATTTCCGCTCGAGAATGCATGAGGAATCGTCTATGAACTCATTGGAATGCCTCAAAGTCGCCATGCAAGAAGTCGATGCGTACTACAAACAACGCGGAATTTTTCAAGGGAAATTCGGTTTCGGAGTCAAACCAGCGCTCATCGTTATCGACATGGCGTACGGCTGGACCGATCCAGCATATGCTGGCGGGTCGGCCAGGCTGGATTCAGCCATCCATTCGATCGCACAGTTATTGCCACAAGCACGCCAAAAGCAAGTGCCGGTGATCTATACGACGTCGCCCTTCGAAGATAAGCCGCAGTTCAAATCTGCCGCTGACTTCTCCCCGAATTTTAGAAAATGGGATCGCCGAGCCTGTGAGATTGACCAGCGCGTTGCAAGATTGGCTGATGAGTATTTAGTCATCAAAGAACACGCAAGCGCATTTGCGGGAACTGCCTTGGTCGGACATTTGATCGAACAACGCGTTGATACTCTGCTGATCACTGGCTGTTCCACCAGCGCATGCGTGAGAGCAACCGCAACCGATGCAAAAGTCCTGCACCTAAAGCCGGTAATTATTCGCGAAGCTGTCGAGGATCGCTCTCAGATTGCTCACGAGTGGACGCTATTTGATATTCAAGCTCGCTTTGCGGATGTTGTCTCACAAACCGAAGCACAAGCATATCTTGCACAATTGCCTTGAAACTATCTTGCGGTCCACATCGACCTATGCCGAAATTGCGATCGTTGTATAAGCGTTTTGCGATTGCATTAGTCACTGCCTTCAGCATCCTGATGGGCAGTCTGGCGTGGAATACACTTCAATTTAATTCGCGGCAGATAGCTAGTCCCCTCGCCCCAAAATTGGAGCTGGACAAAAGGGAATTATTACAACGGTTATCGGCAGCCATTCAAATCCCTACGGTTTCGACGCAGAATACCATCCGCCAGGATGCCGCTGAGCTGGTCGAGTTCCAGCAATTCTTGTCCAATGCCTTTCCGGTTCTTTTTCAAGAACCAATCCAAATGAGGACCGGCAGGGATTTCGGTGACAACGATAACCACAGCCTGCTGTTTTATTGGCCTGGTACACGTGCCGACTTACCAGCGCTGTTGCTGATGGCGCATTACGATGTTGTTCCCGTCGAGCCAGAATCGCGTGAGAGTTGGGGCCAAGCCCCTTTTTCAGGACACATCGACACGCAATTCGTATGGGGGCGAGGTTCCTTGGATTGTAAGAATTGCGTTTGTGGATTGTTAGAATCCATCGTGCACTTGATCAAGTCAGGCTATGAGCCAACGCGTCCTGTTTACATCGCACTTGGCCATGACGAAGAACTGGGTGGCCTCAATGGAAATAAACAAATCGCACAATGGATGCGAATGCAAGGAATTCGACTCCACTGCATTCTCGATGAAGGCGGCTGTATTCTTCGTGACTATCCTGGCGTGATGAAACCAGTGGCTTTGGTGGGCGTTGGGGAAAAAGGATTTGCCTCAATCGAGCTGAGCGTAAAACTGCCCGACGGTGGCCATTCATCAATGCCACCCCAAGACACAGCGATCAACCTGCTGGCGACGGCGCTCAACCGCCTCCATGCTCACCCGTTTCCGACGCGACTTGATGGCGGTGCAGACATGATGCTTGACTTTATTGGTCCCGAAATGGATTCCAATTTAAGTCGCGTGGCCATCGCCAATCGCTGGTTGTTTGGACCGCTGGTTAAGAAGCTTTTGGGAGCGACACCAAGCGGCAATGCAACTCTGCGCACGACGCTGGTCCCCACCGTAATTCGCAGTGGCAATAAAGACAACGTTTTACCGACATCCGCGCAAGCCACGGTGAATATTCGTGTCTTGCCAGGGGACTCAGTAGATTCGATCGTTGAGCGAATCGGGGCGATAATCTCCGACTCGCGAGTTTCGATGCAGTTGCTTCCAAACTCTCGCGCAGCGTCCACTCTGTCCGATCCAAGATCGTCGTCGTTCGAATTGTTGCAACAAGTTATCGGTTCAATATATTCTCATACGCTCGTTGCACCATTTGTCTTAGTTGGCGGCACCGACTCGTCACATTATGCCGACTTGTGCCCAGACATTTTCCGCTTTGCACCGGTACGCCTGCAGCAGTCAGAACTGTCCATGTTCCACGGCATCAACGAACGAATCTCGCAAAACGACTATCTGGATCAAGTGCGATTCTATCGTGAACTGATCCAACGATTTACGGAAAATCAAACTTCTCAGTAGTGGTGCCGAATCCATTTCGACGACTTCGCTGGGAATCCACCCGCTGCACTACATCGGTGTGCTGAGCGATTCTGCCATCAGTTTTGGCTATCGTTTGAATCGGATGAGGTCAAAAACCAAGTTCGTACGCTATAGTAGAGGTTGCTCTAGTTGATTCTGCATGTGGTGTAGTTTTCCATGACGATCTTCAAGCCCTGAACCCTAAAAATTCAAACATGACCTTGGCTAAAGTCACTCTCGCGCAGACAAAACCAGATTGTCAATTGCCGCTTCGGGGTTGGATTTGGGTGGCTGATTGCCGCGCATTGGGATTTAGGACCCTAGTTTTGTGCAGCTTGATTCTAGTTTGGGCCATCGGTGCTCGTGGGGCAGTTACAACGTCACAGCGTCAGCAACTCGAACAGATGCAAAAGGAGTTAGCAGAGGCCGGTAAGCTGTTTGCTGAGTCCAAATTCGGCGAGGCTGCGAAGCGAGTCAACGAAATTCAGGCAGGATTATTGAAGTTGCTGCGTGAAAGTTCCGCCGCCACTGGATCGGCGAATTCTGACACTCCGTCACCCAAAGGCCCCGTGTCATCCCAGCCTACGGAAGCTATCGGAGGACCTGACCCAGCGCTATTACGCTTGGCCAAACCAATTTATTCATCGTTGCAGCGAGCCCATGCATTGTTGGAATTAGAGGGTTTAGAATTGGAGGCGTTACCTAAGTGGGAAAATCTGTCTGCCACAAGTCCTTCGAAAGCCGCCGGAAAGATTGATTCACCTAGCTTTGTGAAGGATATCTCTCCACTGCTGGTCGCGAAATGCGGTGCCTGCCATATCGATAGCGCGCGAGGCGAATTCTCGATGAGTTCGTTCGCTAATCTAATGCGCGGCGATAAAGGAGGTATTGTCGTTCGGCCGGGTAGTTCGCTGGGAAGTCGCATCGTCGAGGTGATTGAGACTGGCGATATGCCACGTGGAAACAACAAGGTAACGCCCGAGGAACTCAGCAAGCTGAAACTCTGGATCGACGGCGGAGCAAAATTTGACGGTCCGAGCCCCGATGTTCCCATGAAGTCCTATTCTGCAAGTGCTACTACTTCGCCCAGCGCACTAGATGTAACCGTGCCGACTGGCAAAGAGCTTGTCCTATTCACTCGCGATATCGCCCCGATTCTTTTAGAAAACTGCAATGGATGCCACTTGACTAGCCAACAAATTAGTGGCCAACTTCGCATGGATACGATCGGCGATTTACTGCGAGGTGGAAACAGCGGAGCGGTTATCGTTAAACACAAGCCGCAAGATAGCCTCTTGATAAAGAAACTTAAGGGTGAAGCAGGGCTACGTATGCCGGCCGGCGATCGGCCTCCTCTGAGCGACGATAAAATGCGACTGATCTCGACCTGGATTCAAGAAGGGGCTACGTTCGATGGCCCAAATGCTAACCTGCCGCTCAGTACCATCGTGGCTCAAAGATGGGCGGCTGCTGCGTCCCACGGCGAGCTGTTTGCCAAACGCGAAGAACGAGCGCTGGTCGCATGGCAAAAGATTCTACCGAATATTGAACCGACAATACTCAAGAACAATGAAATGGTCATGTTCGGCAACGTCTCGGAATTGCGTCTAGCCGAAATCTTCAAAATGTCCGAGGCCGCGATTGCCGAGACCAAGCGATTTGCCAAGATCGGGACCAAGGAGCCATTGATCAGAGGTGGTTTGGTCATGTACGTTTTCAGGGGGCAATACGAGTATTCCGAACATGGAAAAATGAATGAACAGCGTCAGTTGCCTGTCAACTGGCGAGGCCATTGGACCAGTACACCGCTGGATGTTTACGGTGCGATGATTGATGCACCTGATGTTGAGCCGAAGCAACAGGCCGCTCTGCATTTACAAGTGGTTAGTGGTGCGTACTTGGGCAGTCTTCCGCAAGTTCCTCTGTGGTTCGCTGAAGGGATCGCCCGCAACCTGGCCGCTGTTGCAAGCGGACGCAATGACCCTCGCACTTTAGCGTGGCAACAAGGCATGCTGCAAGCAGTTCAGAAGGTAGAACGGCCTGAAATCTTACTTAATGGGCAACTCGACGAAGAGTCAGCAGGCCTAGTCGGCATGAACATTACTCGAGTGCTGATGGATCGCGCCAATCGCAAACGCCTGGACGCTTTCATCAAACTGCTTCGCGATGGCCAGCCGTTTCCACAAGCGATGAAACTGACGTTTGCGCCACCAGATCAACTGGTGAAATCTTGGCTCGGGAAAAAATAGCTGAAAGCTTTGCCGTCTAACGCTTTTCGCCATTATCTGGTTATTGGGCTCAGCTCATGATAGTTGTGGTTACTGGGCTCCGCCTAGTAACCACCAGTCCCGCTGGCTCGGCCTGCTATGCCCTGCTTACTTGGCCCTGCTTACTTGGCCACAGGGCTCTAACGATTCGCGAGGTGGAACCACAAGCCCGGCACATTCCAAGGAAGCCTTGGAACGTGCCGTTGCAGGCGTGGCGTTTTAGTTGGCGGTTTCTTGCGTTTGTTCGATAACCGGCTCGACGCCATCGAGAAAACTCATCAGAGCCTTATTGCGATAGGGCTGTTGCAATTTGCGAACGGCTTTGCTTTCGATTTGACGAACGCGTTCTCGCGTGACAGAGAAAATTCGTCCGACTTCTTCAAGGGTGTAAGCGTAACCGTCTGCTAAGCCGTATCGCAGGCGTAGGATTTCTCGTTCTCGGTAGTTCAAAGTCTGCATCGCTTCGTTGATATGATGCTTGAGCGATTCGTGATTTGTTTCGTACAATGGGTCATCGTCGCGATGGTCCTCCAGAAACTCACCAAAGTAACTATCGTCGTGATCGCCAACAGGTTGATCTAAAGATAGAGGTTGACGAGCCATTTTGACAATTACCCGAGCGTCATCAATCGACAATCCAGCTCGTTCGGCAGTTTCTTCAACCGTCGGTTCACGCCCTAACTCCTGTACAAGCTCGCGTGTTACTACGCGAACTTTGCTCATCGTGTCAATCATATGAACCGGTACGCGTATCGTTCGACTTTGATCGGCAATTGCCCGCGTAATTGCTTGGCGGATCCACCACGTGGCGTAGGTTGAGAATTTGAATCCTCGTTGGTATTCGAACTTGTCGACAGCTCGCATTAATCCAGTATTTCCTTCTTGGATCAAGTCCAAGAAACTCAATCCGCGGTTACGATACTTCTTCGCAATGGAAACCACCAATCGCAAGTTGCCAGCCGACAGTTCACGTTTTGCTTGATCGTATTGGACACGGTGCATTTCCGCTCTTTGAATGCGGCGGTTCAGAGTCGCTGGACTTTCATAGGTAATTCTCATCAAGTATCGAAGCTCTTCCAACAATTGTGCAAGCGATTGTCCATCGACAAAGCCCGACTCGCGTGCCACTTCGATTTGTGCCTTCAACGTCATCATGCGAGCCGAAATGTCTTCCAGCTTGGTAAAGATTGGTTCCAGACGATTGGTTCGCAGATTCATTTCCTCAACCAAGCGGACTGCTCGATTGCGACGTCGCACTAATCGCTTCCAGGCTTCACGACGCGTCTGCAAATCGAGTTTGCGATTGACGGCGATGTAAAAATCATGGTGATTGCGGAGTAACAAATTTCTCAGCGTGTGGACATTGGGTCCGATGCGACGCATCAGGCTCTTCTTTTCCGCTGCATTAGTAACGCTGACTTCAATCGTTCGGTCCAAACGCAATTTGCCGTCACGAACCTGCTCGAGCAACTTGGTAGCGCCTTGCAACATGAAGTCCGTTCCCAACATCCAATGCCGATAGTGGGCTCGTGTTCGCTCGATCTTTCGCGCTGATGTGACTTCTTCCTGACGAGTCAACAAAGGGATCTGGCCCATTTGCATCAAATACATGCGCACTGGGTCGTCGGTGCTCTCGACCAGTTCATCAATCTCTTCGTTTTCGTCGTCGTCAAGTAAGTCCAGGTCGACCGAGTCTCCAGCCAGTTCGATGTCTTCAATCTCGTCGTCTTCGCGAATGGTGCGACCATAAATTTTGTCAGCTACGTCACCATCGATTTCGGCCACTACCCCTTCGACGTCCAAATCATGTTCGAAGCTATCGTCTGCTGGTCTGCGACCTCGAAAACCTTTTTTCATGGCATTCCTCGCTGTGCGAAAGCTGTTTACTGGGGGTAGCCGATCAGTTCGCTGACGAACCGTTCAGCTCGCGTTTGAGTAATGCCTCGAAGAAAAGCACAGCCGATACCACGAAAACTCAATGCTCCAATAATCGGTCACAAATCATTTCCAGCAAAAGACTTGCGCAATTCTTGCTGGTTGAGCCAATTGAAAAATGTTGCGAAAGCTCAACATCATTTGACGCAGCAGGCATCGAATAGTTGCGAAAATACATCAACATTCGACAATTCTCGTTCAGCGCCCCATGTTCCCCAGCTCGCTCTAGGGTTCCTGCCGGCTCTCCCTTGGAATGTCAAGCGAGTGAGGCTCCTCATGCACGTATGTAGACGTTCAGCTAAACGTGGAACAGAAGGAGGGAGCTATACCGCGTCGAGCGAAGTAATGGAGTAGAATTGGAAACCCTGTGGGCGGAATGGCTACGAAGATCGAGAATTGATTTAGGAATAATTAGCTAAATGCATGCTGTAACAATCTCGGGCATAACATGTTTATTGTCGTTTGGAGTGATGCTGCAATTCAGCTTTGCGATCGAGGTTAGTCGACCAAATATCGTGCTGATTTTTGCGGACGACCTCGGGTACGGTGATTTGGGGTGCTTTGGAGCGAAAGATATTCGTACTCCTCATATCGACAGGCTGGCTCGACAAGGGACACGTTTTACAGATTTCTACGTGGCTCAAGCTGTGTGCAGCGCTTCTCGAGCTTCGCTAATGACTGGCTGTTATGCAAATCGAGTTGGACTGGAAGGTGCACTGAACCACACTAGTCCGACGGGTATACACTCCGATGAAAGGTTACTGCCAGAGATCTTGCAAGAGCAAGGCTATCGAACGGCGATTTTCGGAAAATGGCATTTGGGACTGCCCCCGTACTTCAGCCCATTGCGAAACGGGTTCGATCGGTGGTTGGGAATCCCCTACTCCAATGACAATTCAAAATTCCACCCTGTATTGGCTAACGAGATGCCTCCATTACCGCTCTATGACGGCAACGAAGTCGTCGCCACGGATTTTGAACAGTCTCAATTTACTCAGAAATTCACCGCTGCGGCCGTAACTTTTATCGAGACGCATCAAGCTCAACCGTTCTTTGTATTTCTACCACATGTGATGCCGCACGTCCCCATTTTTGCCTCCGAGAAATTTCGAAATCAATCGGCACGTGGATTATACGGCGATGTTGTCGAAGAGCTGGATTGGTCGGTAGGTCAGATCCTACAAACACTCGATCGACTAAAACTAGCCGATCGCACGTGGGTTATTTTCACCAGCGATAACGGTCCATTTCTTTCGTATGGTTCGCATGCGGGCCAGGCAGGCCAACTCCGCGAAGGCAAACTTACTGCATTCGAAGGTGGCGTGAGATCTCCCTGCTTAATGCGCTGGCCGGGCCACATTCCTGCTGATCGCGTTTGTAGAGAGCCGATCATGACCATTGACTTGTTGCCAACGATTTGTGAAATCACGGGCGCGCGATTGCCCGATAATAAGGTAGATGGTTCTAGCGTTTTGACAACCTTGTGCGACCTGCCTTCGAAGGCTGTAAATGAGCGTACCTATGCGTTTTACAGCGGCTCAGAATTGCATGCGTTACGTCGCGGAAAATGGAAACTACACCTACCTCACCCTTATCTAACCGTCGATGGCGAGCCAGGAAGAAACGGCAAACCGGCAGGCTTTGGGCGGCTACAACCTAAATCAATCGAGCAAAGTGGATTGGCCGGAATTGCCAGCCGGCATGGCTACCGTATCGAACAACAAGACCTGGCACTATATGACCTTCAACAAGATGTGTCCGAGTCCACAAACATTGCGGCGAATCATCCCGAGGTTGTCCGTCAATTGATCGCCGTCGCTGACCAATTCCGCGACGATTTGGGAGATACGCTCACAGGGCGAAAAGGGAATGCACTTAGGCCTGCTGGCCGGTCTGTGCCTTAATATAAGGCGTTGCAAAACAATGAGTGAGCGTGCTACATCAACTTTGTGGTGATTTTTATAGCGCAAGTGCGCAAGCACTTCGGTGGCGCGGTAGATTTTCAATCGCCACTCGCCTTAGCTTTCTTTTTGGCGGGCGAATTGTCAGGCCAGTTCTTTGACGGCTCGTGTGCGGCAGTCATGAAACTCCGCATAGCGGACACAATCTCGGGATGCTTGGACGCTACGTTGGTACTTTCCAGCAGGTCGTCAGCTAGATTGAACAGTTCGAATGTGTCTTTGCCGGCAACAAAATGCCCTTTCCAATTGCCCTGGCGCACGGCTTGTTGAAATCCACCACTGAACTGTTCCCAATATAATTTGCGAGTGTTTAATTCAGGCTGCTCACGTCCCTGTAAAGTCGGCCAAACGCTGATTCCGTCAATTTTGTCTTGAATGGGCGCGCCGCCAATTTCGCATAATGTTGGCAACACGTCCGCAAAATACCATGGATCATCACAGACACGTCCAGCCGGGACTTGGTCGGGCCAACGAACGATCATGGGTACGCGCAAGCCACCTTCATATTGACTCCCCTTTTTACCACGAAATGGGCCAACGCTATCCAGCACTCCCTCGCGGCGTTCTACTCCACCATTATCTGAACAAAAGAAAACAATGGTCTTCTTGTCGAGCTGCAGCTCTTTCAGCAAGTTCATTAATCGGCCTAAGTCACGGTCCAAACGAGTTACCATGGCCGCATGAACCTTGAAATCATGTGGCCAGTCCTTGTCACCGTAAGTTTCCAAGTCAGGCACCACGTATTTGCCATGTGGCATCGTCCAAGGCAAATACAAAAAGAATGGTTTGTCGCGAAATTTGCGTACAAGTTCAAGGGAAAAGTTTGCAAACAAATCGTGAGAGTACTCCTGGGTCTTGCCGTCGAGATTACCCTTCAACGTGACTCGCGAGTTATTGCGCCAGAGGTAGTCTGGATAATAGTTGTGCGCATGTTGTTGGTTGAGATAACCGAACCACTCGTCAAAGCCTTTTTTGTTGGGTATGCCTTCGGTTTCAGGTTCCGCCAAACCCCACTTGCCAGTAATGCCTGTCGAGTATCCAGCTTGCTTGAGCAGCATGGACACGGTCACGTCGACTGGTTCCAACGGCACTCGTCGCTCTGGCCCGACTCCGCCAACAATCCCCGAGTTACCTCGCACGCGGCAATGCCCAAGGTGCTTGCCAGTCATCAACACGCATCGCGATGGCGCGCATACTGAACCACCAGCATACACATTGGTAAACCGTGTACCTTCGCGCGCCAGTTGGTCAATGTTTGGCGTCGAAATGTGTTTCTGGCCATAACACCCAGCATCTCCCCACCCCATATCATCGACCATGAGGTAAATAATGTTGGGTTTGTCGCTCGCGTAGACATGCAAGCCTGCTGCCAAGATACAGGCTAGGGAGATCCCCAGAGCCAACACGCTGCACAACAATTGCCCATGTCTCATAAACTACCCTTTCAAACTGCGTAGAGCTATTAAGGAGATTGTCTTACCACTTCCAACTAGCACGCAATGAGTCGTTTACGACGGATCCTTCAGGCCACTCATTTCGCGCGAGCTTGATGATACATTCGGCACATTCAATCGCCATTTCGTTTTGCGACAGCCAATCGACACCCGCTAGATGAGGATGCACGACCACGTTGGGTAATTGGAATAGCGGATTATTGGCGGAAACTGGCTCGACTTCAAATACGTCAAGGCCCGCTCCCGATAAAGGACCGTGCTTAAGTGCTTCGATCAAGTCGGCTTCAACCACCAAACCGCCGCGAGCAGTATTGATCAGAGAGCTGCCTGGCTTCATGCGTTGAAACACCGACCGATTGAACATCCCACGAGTTTCGCTGTTCAACGGACAGTGCAGCGAAAGGTAATCGCTTTCAGCTAACAGGGTATCGAAGTCCACCAAGCGAATTCCATGTTTCTCCGCAAATTGGTGATCGGGGAATGCCTCAGTAGCAATTACTTTCATAGCCATCCCACGGCCACGTATTGCCGTACTTTTGCCGATGCGACCCAATCCAAAAATCCCCAGCGTTTTACGGCGAATCGGTTCCGTCTTGACGCGTTCCCAGTTCCCAGCTCGCGTCCGCGCGTCATTACCCACAATCCCCTTCGCCAAAGCCAAGATCAATGCAAAAGTGGTTTCTGCGACGGATTCATGATTGGATTTTGGAGTAATTGTCAGTGCAATTCCATGCTGATTACAAGCATCCACATTCACTCGATCAAATCCCACGCCGCAGCGCGCCACCACTCGCAAGTTGCGAAGCCCCTGGATGACTGCAGGCGTAAAATGCTCGCCGCCAGCGATCACTGCCGATGCATCAGCGAGAATCCTCAGCGAATCCCCTTCTCCGTGCATTCCACGCCCAAAGGTTGCGTCCTCCGGAAATCGAACGTCAAACCCAGCTTGAGTAAGCATAGACACCCACGGCCCATCCACTCGAACCAAAGCCTCGGGAGTGATGAACACAATCGGACGCTTGCCACCTGAGGTCATATCGACTCCACACCCAAAAAAATGAATACACCAACATCTATCTGAAGATTGCAGGCATGATAACCTAATTTGCACGCTCGAAAAACCTAGGAATTAGAAACATCTGTTTCCCAGCCAACTTCCGCTCACTGTCTAGATTGCCTGCGCTCCCGTTAGGGTTTTCACTGCGTTCGAGAAGTGATCTGTTGTGTGA
>CAZVBC010000079.1:0-21841 GCA_964625155.1 uncultured Pirellulaceae bacterium | reverse complement strand
TGTCGGCGAAGTACGAGGAACTGAAGAAAGATCTGGACGAGGCGCGAGCCGCATTGCTTTGGCAGACTCTAGTCGCGACACATAGCTCGCAACCCAAGACTATGAATCAACGACACATAGGCGAGTGCCCCTTGGCTTGCAAGTGTTTGACGCCCACCACATGTTCCCTTCGACGTTCCACTTCGATTCCATTGTCATTGAGATTCGCAGCGATCGTCCCGGCACAGGCTGTGCGTTCCTCTGAAAAATTCTCCCTTTCGATCGCCGGCATAGGATTGGCAATTTCTAAATAGTCTGATTTTCTGAGCGCGAGTTTATTGCGTGTGAGCTTTTGCCCGGCTGCGTCCGCTGGGCTGACGCAAGCTGGATCTACATTTCTCGTCGAGAACACGCTTGTTCTGTTGCTCAGGGTCAGTTTTTGTCCAAGTTTCACGAAAATGACGAGATCTTACTTCACGAAACGCTCGCGCTTCACGATCGTACCAAGCAACGCTATACTCACGGTTACCCGGCAAGCGGACAGGCAACTTACTGATATCGTCTTCGATCAAACGATAAGAAATCACGTCAAAGCGACGATAGTCTGGCGACCACTCGTAGAAAATCACTTGATCAATCGTATGTTTGCCGCACTCATCGTGCAGATGATTCAGCTCGATCAGGTCGACCGTATCAACGACGTTTCGCGATTTGGATACCGATGGATTTGCGGCGATTCCCAGAATCGAAACTAATACCATGCCAGCGACCATCCTTGGTCTCCTTCAAGTGGCAGTTGGCGATTCGATTGCAGTGAAAGGCCCGGAAGGCTAACCGAAGCCAACGAAACTGACGCACTCGGTTTCCACTGGGGAAAATCGAGCCGGAATACAAAACCGTTTTCACAGTTTTCTCCCAGCGGCGAAGGAGTAAGCCAGGTAGAAGGATGGGAGATGTGCTTAACTACTCTGTATCGGGATTCGGTAGCAAGATCAATTAATCAAGATCCATAATTTTTCGGCTTCGGCGGAACGCACCGTTGAGGTCGCGAAATCGTTGCCACTTGTATTTGTCAGTTGTGGGATCGCCAATGGACAGCTCGCGGCGACGCTCAATCGCTTCGGCAATCGAAGCATGGCGAAATCGCTCGAGCATTGGGAACCAACTCGGCAACCCCCTTGATTTCGCATACAAACTCCGTCAACCTCAGTATTGTTGAAATCAATATTCAATCGCAGTAACCGCTGATTTGAAATCTGTTACATGGCGGTTGAATGCTCATTCGCGGACCGGACACACGGCAAGTTGAGATGTTATGGGTAGAGCTAAAAACGTTTTGGGAACAGAATTAGAAACTTGCAGCCGCGATCCGATTACAGGATTTTTTCGAGACGGTTGTTGCAATACCGGCCCTGAAGACCTCGGCATGCATACAGTATGTGCTGAGATGAATGACCAATTCTTAGCATTCTCTCAAAGTCGAGGAAATGACCTGAGCACTCCTAACGAGCTATTTGGATTCCCCGGTCTGAAATCGGGAGATCGATGGTGTTTATGTGTCCTGCGTTGGAAAGAAGCGCTGGAAGCTGGCTTAGCGCCGCGCGTGAATTTGCTTGCAACGCACATGTCGGTATTGGAGTTTGTTGATCTTGAGGACTTACAGCTTCATGCGGTTGATCCCGATTGAATTCTGCTGGAAGTGCCTTGTATCGGTTGTCGATTTCGGACAAATCCACCACAATGCTGACTTTGGCAAACTGCTAGAAGCAAACTGCTGAGACACGGAGAATTGCGACTATGAAGATGTATACTGTAGGCGTGTGGGTGTTTACCACCTGCGTCTTGTTGGTTCAGCCGCGTGTGAGCTTCGGTGAAGCCCCATTGGGATTGCCTGAAGTTGCGCATCCCAAGGATAATGCTCCGACCGAAGCCAAGATCGCTTTGGGAAAGCAGTTGTATTTTGATACGCGGCTATCTGCGGACGACAAAGTATCGTGTGCAAGCTGTCATGACCCCAAGAAAGGCTGGTCGAATGGCGAAGCCACGGCTGCGGGAGTTGGTGGTCAGCGCGGTGGCCGCAGTGCTCCGACAGTATTGAATACTGCTTACCAGCGATTCCAATTTTGGGATGGACGAGCCGATACCCTCGAACAACAGGCCCTTGGTCCGATCGCTAATCCTATCGAAATGAATTTGCCCATTGATGCGGCTGTGAAGAAGTTAGCCGCCATCGAAGGGTACCAAAAGCAGTTCCAAGAAGTTTTTGGAACGGCGGTAAACGCGGACGGAATCGCCAAAGCGATCGCGGCGTTTGAGCGGACCGTGCTGTCCGGCAATGCGCCCTATGACAAATTCAAAGTTGGCAAAGACGAAGCCGCACTCAGCGAAACAGCCAAACAAGGCATGAAACTGTTTTTCGGTAAAGCCAATTGTTCAGCTTGCCATGTTGGACCAAACTTCACAGACAATGGCTTCCACAATATCGGTGTGGGCATGAAGGCTGAGAAGCCCGATTTGGGCCGATTCGAAATCTCAAAGTTGGATGGTGACCGTGGTTCCTTCAAAACTCCATCGCTGCGCGACATTGCTCGCTCGGCACCGTTCATGCACGATGGTAGCTTGGCGACACTCGAAGACGTGGTCGAACACTATGTTAAAGGAGGTATCGCCAATGACTACCTCGATGAGGAAATATTTGCATTGAAGTTGACCAACGAAGAAAAATCGGCGCTGGTCACCTTCCTAAAAGAAGGCTTGAGCAGCTCGACCTACCCTGACGTTTCCGCACCTACACTTCCTTAACAAACAACATCGTTTCCTGGAGAAAATAATAGCTATGAAGATTTTCAAGTTTGCTTTCTTGTACTTGGCCCTCGCGTCCAGCTCGCTGTTTGCACAGGATGGCCCCGCCATGAGTGTAATTGTTGGCGATCTGGATAATCCATGCGGGATTGCCATCCAACCCGAAACCGGTGCCATTTTCGTTTCCGACAGCGGTGCATCGCGCATTGTGAAAATTGTCGACGGTAAAGTAGAACCCGTGATCACGGATTTTCCAGTCGATATTTACGGCAAAGGACCAAAATACAATATCGGTCCCTTGGGCCTGTTGTTCCTCGATCAGAATACATTGGTAGTCGGCGGTGGTGATTTGATCGATGGCGAAGAGAAACTTCGAGTATATGACTTGAAAGATGCAAAATTACCGATCAAAGCTGACCAAATGAAGACTTCATCCGTCCTAGCTGCTGCGGGTGAAGAGGTCAAAGGCGAGGGGAATTTTTACGCCTTAGCCAAAACTGCGGATGCGATTTACATTACCAGCAACGGCGATGACAACAAAGGCTGGGTTGCCAAAGCGGCGTATAAGGGCGCGGACGTATCAGCGATCGAACGCTACTTGGCAACCAAAGAAGCGACACAAGTTGATGCGCCGGTCGGGGTGACGATCAGCCCTCGCGGTGAGTTGGTGATTGGGCAGATGGGTGAGATCACTGTTCCTAACGACAGCTTGTTGACCTTCTACGATGCAAATAGCAAAGAGATGCTATTGAACCTCAAGACAAATCTGCACGATATCACTTCCCTAGCCTACAGTAATCGCGGTCAGTTATACGCCCTCGACTTTGCTTGGTCGGATACAAAACAAGGTGGCCTGTTTCAGCTCTTGGCTGATGGTGACGGAGTAAAAACTAAGAAAATAGTTGCTCTCGACAAACCAACGGCGATGGCCTTCGATGCTGACGGTTCATTGTACATCACCGTTATTGGTGAAGAAAAGAAAGGGCAGTTACTTAAGATCCAGCCTGGACTATAAAAAGTCCACAGGAACTCTCGTTTAATGTTCTTCGAAACGGTGTCAGGCATTCGATGCGGGCACCGTTTCTTGTTTTCGTCAAGTCGCATCTTGTATACTGGCTGAAAAATGAAAGCCAATTCTTACGCGATTTTGGGAACCGGTGCGCTGGGCGGGTTGTACGGCGGATTACTCGCAAAGGCTGGATTCGAAGTACATTTCTTGCTCAATTCGGACTTTGACTACGTAAAATCGCACGGATTGCGAATCGATTCTCCGCTGGGCAATTTTCACTTGCCACAAGTTCATGCGCACAAACAAGTGCACACAATTCCTCCAGTGGATGTGGTGATCATAGCTTGGAAAACCACCGTCAATCGCTTGTTGGCCGAGACCTTGCCTGTACTCAACAAACAAAAGACACTTTTTCTTGTATTGCAAAATGGCTGGGATATCGAACGGGAAACGGCTGCTGTGGTTGGTGAGGAACAAGTGCTCGGTGGTTGTTGTTTTTTGTGCAGCAACAAAATCGGACCGGGGCATATACATCACTTGGATTATGGGCGCATCCTCTTTGGCGAATACAGCCAGCGATTTTCTGGATCAATTACGCCCAGGGCAGAACAAATCGCAACGGAATTCCAGCGCGCTAAGATCGACATGATCGCCAGTGCCGATCTGCGAAATACTCGCTGGAGAAAGTTAATGTGGAATATCCCGTTCAATGGACTTTCAGTAGTTTTAGATGCGGCAACTGATCAAATTATGAACCACCCGCATGCCTGTGCATTGGCTGAGACTTTAATGCGCGAAGTGCGTGCCGCTGCGCGTCAGTACGGGTGTGATATTGAAGAAAGCTTTGTGGACAAAATGTTGTCCGATACTCGACGTATGGTGCCATACGCCAGCAGCATGCTGGTCGATTATCGCAATGGACGCGAAATGGAGGTTGAAGCCATTTTTGGTAATCCATTGCGGACTGCTGAACAGCTTGGATTTGAACCGGTAAATTTACGCATGTTGTATCACCAATTGAAATTCATCAATGATCGTCGCCTCTCGACGCAGGTCAAGCCACTTTAAGGAGTCCAGAGACTCTCATGATTCACACTAACTGGATTAAGACGCTTTTGGTTGGTTGGATGACGCTCCAACTGTTTTTTGCTGCTCGGCCAAGCCACGCCAATGAACGCCCCAACGTGCTGTTGATCATCTCCGAAGACAATGGTCCACAATTCGGTTGCTACGGCGACCAGAATGTGCCCACGCCGCATATCGATCGACTGGCGGCTTGCGGCGTTCGCTTCTCGCAAGCATTTGTTACGCAAGCTGTCTGCAGTCCCTCGCGCGCCAGTATTTACACTGGTCTTTATCCTCACCAGCACGGCCAAATCGGCTTGGCCACTCATCTGTTTACCACGGTGGGTGAGCCTGCGAACCTAGCCAAGCTCCTGAAAGCGGCCGGCTATCGAACTGGCTTGATCGGTAAACTGCACGTACTTCCCGAAGAAGACTTTCCCTTTGACTTTCGATTTGCGGACCCAAATGTCGTTAGCTTTGCACATCGCGATGTGAAACGTATTGCTGAAGTTGCAGGCGAATTCATGACTGCCGCGCCGACACCCTTTTGCTTAACCGTCAGTTTTCCAGATACACATCTACCGTTTATTCCGCAAGACACCGGCTTGCCCGATCGGCCGCTGGATGCAGACTCACCTTTGAAAATGTTTCCTGAGGTAGGCATCGATAGTCAGCGGCTACGTGAGCACTTAGCTAATTATTACAACTGCGTGCAACGCTTAGACGCCGGTGTTGGATTTGTAATGGAACAGCTTGCTAAGTCGGGAAAGGATGGCAATACACTGGTCATTTTTGTAGGCGATCATGGCCCACAATTTGCGCGTGGTAAAGTAACGTCCTATGAATTCGGATTAAGGGTACCGTTAATCGTCAGCTTGCCTGGAAAAATTGTGCAAAACTCCCAACGAAATCAATTGGTTTCGACCATCGATCTACTCCCCACAATTCTCGACGTCACTGGTTCAGTTCCACCGCCAAGTCTACCTGGCCAGTCGTTGTTACCGCTGATACACAATGAAGCAGCTCCTGGGCGAAAGTACCTATTCAGCGAGTGGAACACCAGCCATACCGGTACCGGACCACTGCTATATTTTCCGCAGCGTGCGGTTCGAGACGCACGTTACAAATTGATCCTCAGTGTTATGTCCGGCGTGCGCAACCCATGCGAGGAATACTATACATCACAAGCGTTGGTACAAACCGGACCAAATCAATCTGAAATCGACATGGCTGCCGAGCCACTGCGCCGCGCTTATGCAACTTGGCGAGAATCTCCAGCCGTGGAATTGTATGACTTGCAAAACGACCCCTACGAGCTGAATAATTTGGCTGAGCGAAGCGATCTTGATGGCGTAAAGAAACGGCTGCTGAATGAACTCCAACAATGGCGAGAATCCACCGGCGATCCACTGCTGGATCCTAATAAGGTAAGGTTATTAGCGGCAGAACATATCGAGCAGCATCAGGCGGTCTCCGCAAGAGGTCGCAGCGCCTACCGACCATGGAAATACCCACAATACCTGTATGGAAGAAATTAAATCCTTCGATCGTGCAACGTATGTCCCTCGAACGAAAAGCAGAATCGATGAAGGCGGAGATCATTTCCATCGGTGACGAGATGACCAGTGGCCAGCGGTTGGACACTAACAGTCAGTGGTTAAGTCAGCAACTGGCAGACATTGGTATTGCGACCGCTCGACACACGACGGTGGCGGATGACCTCGATGACAATATCGATGTGTTTCGCGCGTCTAGCCAACGTTGTGACATCATTGTCGCAACTGGTGGCTTGGGACCAACCCTGGACGATCTAACACGTGACGCAATCGCCGGTGCCTTCGGGCTAGATTTGGAATTAGACCCCATTTCATTGCAGCACATCGAGGGTATTTTTTCACGCCGCAGCCGTCCGATGCCAGATCGTAATCGCGTACAAGCGATGATGCCGAATGGGAGTCAACCGATTCACAATCCGCATGGCACTGCTCCTGGAATCGACCTGGTGGTCAAGAGACCCAGCGGTCAGGACTGCCGGATCTTTGCACTGCCGGGCGTGCCTGCAGAAATGAAACAGATGTGGCGAGATACAGTGCTGCCTGCAATCGTGCAACATGGCGGGTTACAAGGACAGGCCCTGAGGTTTCACACAGTAAAGATCTTTGGAATCGGCGAAAGCGATGTGGAAGCGAAACTTCCGGATCTGATTCGCCGCGATCGCTCTCCAAGGGTCGGTATCACGGTCAGCCAAGCCACAATATCGTTGAGAATTGCGGATTATGCCTCAGACGAAAATCAATTTGCAATCCGCATTCAACCGACGATCAACGAAATTGCATCGGCCTTAGGTAATCTCGTGTTTGGTAGTGGAGAGGACGAATTGCAGCATGCGATTCAACGCCTTTTGGAAAGGAAACGCTTGACGCTTTCGGCGCTAGAGGTTGGTCCTGCCGCTTGGGTAAACCAATGGATGCTGGAGGTGAATCGAAATTCATCGCAAGTCTTTGCAGGAGGATTGGCATTTCCAACAATCGAGGCAGTTGGCAGAACTCTTGGTCGAGAAGAATTGGCAACTGCATCGGAAGAGACAGATGATAGGACACCTAACCAAGAGAGATATCTGTGCGCTGCGCGCGCAACGGCGCGTTTTTTTGGAGCCAACGTCGGTTTAGCCTTCGGGCCGTATCCGGACATCGCCAGCGTTGAGCAAGGGCTGCCGATGAGCGCACGAGAAATTACGTTCGCCCTATGGCGTGGAGATGACGAACCAGTGGTAGAAACGCGTCTGCTCGGTGGCCATCCCGATGTCATTCATCATCGTATTGCCAAAGCGGCACTAGATGTTGTGCGCCTGGCACTTCTTACTGATTGAACGCGTTTCACGACCTGAGACCGGGGATTGGATCTGCGGCCGAGGCTGCTAGAACCTCGCGAGGCATGGCGGTCTCCAAACGCAGTAGGCCTGGGTCAATCAGTGTCTGCAACATTGATGCAACGAGGTTTTTGATACGGATCGGCTCGCTAGCGGGTTCACCTGCATCGCGGCTTGATTGTCCGATCACTTGCCCAGCGTTGATGCCACCACCTGAAATCAACAGGGGAGCCAAGTTGCCCCAGTGATCTCGTCCGCCTTTCTTATTTACTTTCGGAGTTCTCCCCATTTCGCCAGTGGCCACAAACATCACGCGGTCGCTTAACCCTCTTGCTTCGAGATCATCCAATAGCGCAGCAACGGCATGATCAAGGGGAAGCCCCATATAACGCATTCCTTCTTCGACCGTCGCGTTATTGATGTCGGCATGCATGTCCCAGACGAAACTAGTCGTCACAGTCACAAAGCCACACCCAGCTTCACACAGTCTTCTAGCCAACAACAGCAATTTGCCTAAAGCCTTCGCATTATCGACATAGTGATCGTAGTTCCGCCAAGCGCGGCTGATTTGTGATGGGCGAACCAAACCAGCAGTATCGTATCGTTCGATCGTGGATTTCGGTTCGTTCGATAGATCGAACACACCAGCGACTCCGCCCAGCAGCGTACTGAACGCCTGTTCCCTGAGCGGGTCGGATATGCTCTGGCTAATTTGATCGTCACAGGCAAATCGCTGGCGATCCAATTCGCTGAGCAACGTGCGTCGATCGTCCAGACGCTCGACAGGGATGCGCAATTCCAAGTTGCGCTGAAGTTCGCCACCGGCGCCAGGTACAAAAGGTGAATAACCACTTCCCAGTTGACCGGTCGATTCAAATTTCCCGAATTGAGTTATCGCTGGACCGGTCGAAGGATCGACCGATTTGGGGAACAACATCGCATTGGTGGGCATGCCCGATTTTGGCCGATTGGGCCCAGCCACGCGGGCAAATAGGGAACCAATATTAGCTCCGTAAGAATCCCTGCCAACAACCGGCTTGATATCATGGTTGCCGTCGCCTGTGGTAAATGAGCGGACGATGCAAAGCTTTTTCGCTCGCTCGGCCAACAGGGGAAAGGACGACCCGAAAGTAACGCCGGGTATTGCGGTTGGAATCTCACCAGTTACGCTTTGGATCCCTACCGGAGCAGACATCTTGGGATCGAAAGTCTCAATTTGGCTGGGCCCGCCATGCAGAAACAGCAAAATGACAGATTTATCCGTCAACTGCTTTGTCGATTCGCCACCTTTGGCCGACCGCAACATTTCGCAGGATAATCCGAGTGACGCCAGGGAAAACCCGCTGGCTTGCAACATGGCTCGACGATTCATCCGTTTGTCATAATCAACGATCGTCAACATGCTGAATTCCTCAATCAAAGAGTTATGCTGTTACAGAGGTAATTGTATTCAAATCTACTCGTGATGCGAAAGATCGGATGCCAAATAGACTGCCTACAATGTGTTTTGGATTGTTTCTGGGGATCGCTCTGCAAATAGGTTCGGGCACGGTTTGCAGCGACTTTTCGGATACTCAGAGCTATCAGCTCGACATAGCGTCTCTGTTGGTCAAGCGCTGCTTAGCTTGCCACAACGCTAAAAAACTGGAAGGCAATTATTCAATTGCTTCTTTTCGTGATTTGCTTCGTGCCGGCGATTCAGCTCGTCCGCCAATCGTACCTGGCAAACCTATCGAGAGCGAACTTTATCGGCGCTTAATCGACTCTGATCCCGAAGTACGCATGCCTGCAGAAGCCGAGCCGCTCACACCGCGGCAGATTGAGTTGATTGCTAAATGGATTACGTCGCTAAAGTCGGATAGCTTGTTGAGTTCTCGGCCCATTGAGGAGCTGGTTGCGTATGGACCAACTCACGTCGCATCCCCGCGAAACTACACGAAGCGACTCCCCATCACTGCTCTGGCTGCTACTGCCAATGGTAACCGCGTATTCGCCAACGGGTACGGCGAAGTGACAATTTGGGACACGGCCAACGGGCAACTGGCAGGGCGAGTTCCTGTTGGGTGGTCGCATATTGCGGATATCGAAGTCACGCGCACTGGGGACGTGCTCGCAGTATCTGCTGGGATTCCAGGACAACTCGGAGTCGTGCAGTTAATCCGTGTTCACGACCAATCGCCGCCGATGACACTGGCAACCGGTTCGGACTTGTTTCCCGATATCGCTTTTTCGCCTGATGAGTCTCGCATTAGTGTTGGGGGCAGCGACGGATCGTTACGGGTATTCGAATGCACCAGCGGCAAAAGTTTACATCGCTCAACTCCACACGCTGATTGCTTGAATGCTGTAACCTGGGCTGGAGGTGGTGAGTATATTCTTACGGCATCGCGCGATCGAACCGCAAAACTATTTCGCGCCCATTCATTTGAGTTGATCGCTAGTTTCGATCGGCACGAAAGAACTGTTGGAGGCGTGGCTGGTCTGGGGTCACTGTTCGCTTCGGTTGATGAAACAGGTAAACTGAGAATTTGGCCCGACGATGGAACAGATCGCGAGTTGGCCGAGTGGACTGGGCTGGCTCGGAGCGCTCAGAGAATTACTGCAAACCCGACACATCTATTGATTGCGGATCGGCACCTGGTTCGACGATTCTACGTAACAGTGCGTGAGGAAGATGCTGGTAAAGACGAGCAGGGTAAATTGAAGAAGAAAAACAAAACTACGATTCTCGCTTCGCCCTCACTAACACTACCGGCGGGAACACGCATTATGTCCCTGTGCGTCGTTGCAGCGGAAAAAATATTGGCTGGAACGGACAACGGCGAGATTCACGTTTGGTCACTAGACAATGAACGCCACATTCGATCTTTTAAAGCCAATCCGTAAGCAAGACTTCGCTTGTAAGTGAAAAACATAAATGGAAAACACTGCTCAAGCATGGCTATCTCAGCGCACGCTCGCCTATTGTGTGGTGCTGTTGTTGATCGTCCAATTGGTTCAGATCGTCGCTATTCCGTTTAGGAACTGGGGGCGTACTGCATCGGTGTCCGGCGGCGCTGTCAGTTTGGCTGACGAAGAACAAGCTACGATTCAGATGTTCTCCAGAGTATCGGCTGCGGTGGTACACATCACGACCAGCCAACTGGGTCGCGATCGATTTTCGTTAAATACTTTGCAAGTTCCCAGTGGTACTGGGTCTGGTTTTGTATGGGACACCGCTGGCCACATCGTCACCAATTTCCATGTGATCGAAAAGGCGGACACAGCCAGTGTTGCGCTGGAGGATGGCAGCGTCTGGCAAGCCAGTTTGATCGGTACCGCGCCCGAAAAGGACCTAGCAGTTCTCAAGGTCAACGCTCCCAAAGAGTTGCTCAGGCCGATCCAAGTTGGCACTCTCAGCGATATCCAGGTTGGACAGCGCGCGTATGCAATAGGGAATCCCTTTGGATTGGACCAAACATTAACGTCTGGATTAGTTAGTGCATTGGGGCGTGAGATCGAATCCCCTAGTGGCAGAAAAATTCGGGATGTGATTCAAACCGACGCTGCCATTAACCCTGGCAACAGTGGCGGACCACTGCTGGACAGTTCGGGAAGGTTGATTGGAGTTACTACGGCAATTTTCAGTCCCTCAGGAACTTACGCCGGAATTGGCTTTGCAATACCAGTTGATCATGTTCGTCGATATGTTCCCGAATTGATTTCGCATGGCAAGATCATCCATCCCAGTTTGCGCATTAATGTCGCGCCCTTGGCGGTAAGTCGACGCTGGGGACTGCGAGGAGTGTTGGTCCTGTCAGTCGAGCCAGGGAGCGAATCTGCGTCCGCAGGTCTACTGCCCACTCGCCGAAATCGTCAGGGTCAGATCGAATTGGGTGACATTATTCGACAAATCGACTCACAACCAGTTCACTCGCCCGAAGATTTGACCGAAGCGCTCGAGAAGTATAAAGTTGGCGACACGGTGGAATTGATCGTCCAGCGTGGTTCCCAGCAACTGAGCATGGCAGTTGTTTTGCAACGGAACAGCTAGCTCGGACCACTATTGAAGTATGCTGCGGATCGATCTTACATCTTAGAGAAATGAACTGCGCACGGAGATTTCTTAACTTAATTGCCTGGTTATGGCCTGGTCACTTGAGCTACAAAAACCTCGCGGAGTTTTTCGGCAACTTCTGGCCATCGCAATGAAGCCGATAAAAAATCAACTTCCATCCAGCGTACGGTTTCACTCTTTTGCGCTCGCGATTTTTGTGGATGGTTCGGACGCATGGGAAACTGTCCACTAACTCCCATCGCTAACCGCCCTTCGACGTCTTCGGAAAGTAGATAATTACTCAACAAGCGTGCGGCGACAGGATTGGGACTATTTTTGATAATACAAACTGTATTGGGGATCAGCAAACTTCCGAGTTCCCCCGAGTCTTGATCTGGAAATACGATGCCTACGTCAAGTCCGTTATCGATCTCCACCAGAGCATCGTCGGTATCGGTGAGCCCAAACACCAATTGTCCTGCGGAAACCGATTGAGCAACTTGTTTGTTGCCGGATAATACGACGGCATTGGATTTTACTTTCTGGAACCAAGCGGCTGCTGCGGTGGGACCGAGCTTGGTATCCAAGACAGTGAAATGAGTGGCCGTCGTACCAAACAGGGGAAGAGCTACGCCACATTTTCCTTTCCATTTTGGATCGGCTAGCTCCAACACCGATTTGGGCCACTGAGATTTGTCGGGAAGCATTTGTCGATTGACAACAAGTATTCGAGCTCGCGCAGCAAAGCCTATCCAGGTGCTGGTTGTACTTCGCATGTTCGTTGGCCAATCGCTCGGAACTTGCCACTCTATTCGTTCCAGTAGGCCCAAGCTTTCCAGTCTCAGAGTGTGCATGATTTCGTTGTTCCAGAAGACATCGCAACGTGGATGGGCTTTCTCGCCGATGAGGCGATTGACCAATCCGACCGTTTTAGACGATTCAACGTCAAATTGGCTGGATACCTTGGTTTTCTCCGCGCGCCGCTCGAAAGCGCCTAGGATCGGTGCAGCGAACTCTCTATCAGCGGCACTGTAGATGACGACTTCGCTTTCCGGCCGCGGCACGCAACCACCGAGGGATACAATGGCACAAGCGATCGTCAATAACCGCCGACAATCATTACACTCACGACCGGATTTAAGCTTTTGCCGCTGAATTTTCCGGTAATCAACAACGCAAGAATTGAAATACTCTAGTGCTTTAGTCATCAAAAACACTCCCAGTTTGGCTTAACTCAGGCAAACTACAAGCAGAGCCAAACTACGAGCAGAAAGGCTGTTGCAAGCAACCGGCCTAGTTTAGCTGATTACGGCGCGAATCGGTTCTCCAAAATCGCGTTCCAATCGCTTGCGTCCTGGAATCGCCAATGATCGAGGATCGATTCCAAGTTGATGGAGAATGGTCGCATGGATATCCGTAACATAATGCCTCTCTTCAACCGAGTGGAACCCAAGTTCATCGGTCTTGCCATGAGCCACACCTCCGCGAATCCCACCTCCCGCCATCCAAATCGTGAATCCGTAAGGATGATGATCGCGTCCATTGGATAGCTGTGAGCCAGGAGTCCTTCCAAACTCCGAGGCCCACACAACCAGCGTTTCGTCGAGCAAACCACGGGCTTTTAAGTCCTTAAGCAACGCACCAATGGGTTGATCAACCTGTTTGCACAAACGCTCGTGGCCAACTTTTAAATTCGAATGAGCGTCCCAGTTGCCTGCGCCACCATTACTGCCATGATAAACTTGAACGAACCGTACTCCGCGTTCGACCAATCGCCTAGCCGTCAACATCTGGCTACCAAACTCTCGGGTAGCATCTTGTTCGATACCGTATTGCTCAATCGTTCGTGAAGATTCATTGTCGAACTTAACAATTTCCGGAACAGCCATCTGCATGCGAAATGCTAACTCGTACGACTTCATGCGAGCTTCCACTGCAGTGTCATTTGGGAATGCCTCGGCGGTCAGCCGATTCAAATCTCGCAACATTTGAAATTCAGCAGCCTGCTCTTCTTCGAAGACTCCTTGGGGAGGTCGAGCAAACGGCAGTGGGTTATTTGGATCGACCTTGAGCGGAATCCCGTCATACTGCGGTCCCAGATAATTCGCTCGATGAGCTTCTTGTCCACCACAACAGTCGGCAACAGGCGTCCCCATAACGACAAACTGAGGCAAATTATCGTTGATCGACCCCAAGCCATAGTTAACCCAAGCACCAATCGTCGGAAAAAAACCATCTACGCGGTGCCGGCCTGTGTGAAATTGAAGCTGTGCTCCGTGATTGCTGTCCTCTGTCCACATCGAACGCACTAGGCACAAATCGTCCGCACTCGCAGCAACATTTGGCCACCAATTCGAAATCTCTAGACCACTGTTACCCCACGGGCGATAACCCACCTGCAAAGGATAAATCTCGGTGCGCACAAAACCGTTGTTCGGGTCGAAAGCCACAACGCGTTCGTTGGCTCGAAAGGGTGACGTTAACACATCACTATACGGAGTTTCTTCAATTGTCTTTCCGGCGTACTTGTTGAGCATCGGCTTTGGATCGAACGACTCCAAATGACTGGTTCCACCAATCATGAATAACCAAATGACGCTTTTGGCTTTTGGTGCAATTCGGCGTATTCCATCGTTTATGGCGTCATTTGCTTGGGCAAGCTGCTGCTCACGATGAAGCATTTCCGTTAGGGCAAGTCCACCAAACCCTAACCCACAATCCCGCAGCCACAGCCTGCGTGAATAGGTCGTTCCAAGTGCCCGATTTTTTGTGAAACTCACTACAAGACTCCCTAACGGATATTCACAAAATCATTGTGATTGAACATAACATGCGCCAAGCTTTCGCGAGCACGCAACCAGGGTGTATCTGTGGCTGCAATTTGGGGAGTCGCCCCGCCACCAATGAGATGCAATTTAGCCGACTCACTTAGTCGATGCGTCTGCTGAATCAAGAACTCAAGGCAAGAATCCAATTCTGCCTGTGAAGGGCTGCGCCCTAAAGTATGCGCGAATAAGTATTTTATGAAGCCAACACTACCGCCACGGTCAGGAGAGGAGAATTGTGGACTTAGCGTTTGCGCCAAGCGTCGCGAAAGAGAACGGGACAGCGAGCTGTTGGACATCACAAGGGCTTGCTGGGGTATGATGCTGGGGCTTCGGCGATAGCACTCCGTTGGACTCGCTGCGTCGAACAATACCATCATCGCCATCTGTTTCTCATAAGCGTGGCGAAAGTACAAGCTGCGGCGCATGATCGTCTCGCCGTCATCTTCGGACAGGTCCGGACCTCCACGTGTTCGATCCAAAGCACCTGCAATGGACAACATACTGTCGCGAATCTGTTCAGCATCCAATCGGCGTACGTTTGTTCGCCAAAACAGTAAATTATCTGGATCTTTGGCCTCGTTCTGAGCATAGAGGCTGGAGGTCTCTGCTGAGGCAAGTTGGTAAACTTGCGAGCTGACAATCAAATAATGTAGGTGTTTCATATCCCAACCGCTGTCGATCAATTCGGCCGCTAACCAATCGAGCAAGTCGCACAATACAGGCTCAGGAGTGCGCATCCCGAAATCAAATACACTATCGACCAATGGCTGGCCGAAGTGACGCATCCATATGTGATTGACTGCCACGCGAGCCGTCAAAGGATTACGTTTGTCAGTGATCCAGTTGGCGAGCGCCAATCGCCTTCCGGTGCTAGTATGCGGATACTCTTTGCCAATCGACGTATAATTCTCAGGATGATTTTCGAACGCGTCGATGGCTTTGTCGTAAGCAACGCGAGCTGCTTCTACGTCACGTTTGGCTTTGTTAATGGCCCCTGTTCGTTTAATAGGATCTTTCTCGTCCGACGCCTGAGCCTGCTGCAAGTTTTTTTCGGCATGTTTGAATGTTTGTTCCGTTTCCATCAATCCGTGTTCGCGTTCTAACTGTGCAGCACGCACGGCGGCTGATCGCGCTGCCGCAGAATCGCGGTCAAGCTGCCTGAGTTCGTCGGCGGTATAGCGAGCAAGTAGTGATTCGCGTGCCGCGCGAGCTAGATCCAAATTCAATCTGGCGTTCAAGATTTTCTCAGGCGAAACCACTTGCTCTGACGTGATTTTCGCTAAATCCTTCTCGGCCTTTTCAATTCGCTGGTCGACTGACAACAAGGCGTTCTGTTTGGCTAAGTCGGTTAAATCTGGTAAATAACTCTCACGTGGCAATGGAACGGGGTTGGCCGAATATGGGATGGACAAATACTGTGGCACGTTGGGCGCCATCGGTTTGTCTTTTATTGGTTGCTTTTCGTTACCACGCATGTAAACGTAAGTAGCGATGGTGGGGTCGGCATCAAACACGCGAGGAATACCCGCTTGCAACAAATCGGGTTCGCCAGCGAATGGCTCAGTGCGCACGTTATGTGGTTCAAAGATAGCTCGAAATTGATAGTACTCGTCCTGACCGATAGGGTCATATTTGTGATCGTGGCAACGCGCGCAATTGATCGTCATTCCCAGGAAGGCCTTGGCCGTATGTTCAACCGTAGCATCCAACCAAATATTGCGATTCGATCTGTGATAGCTCCGCGCCAAAAAACCCGTTGCACGCAAAATGTCGCGATTGTTCGGTGCCAATTCGTCTCCCGCAATCATCTCCCGAATCATCTGATCGTAAGGTTTGTTGGCATTTAGTGATTCAATGATCCAATCGCGCCAATGCCAGATATGACGCTGGCTGCCACGCAACTCCTGTTTATAGCCATCCCAATCACTGTACCGCCACACATCCATCCAATGCCGCCCCCATCGTTCACCATATTCGCTACGCGCCAACAGGCTCTGTAGCTTGCGCTGGACTACATCGTTGCGTTGATCGTTGGTGAATTCCAATATCTCCTCCGGTGTCGGAGGCAATCCAATCAAATCAAAAGTCATTCGTCGGAGCAAAGTGGCTGGGTCGGCCAACGACAACGATTGCACTCCTTGTGCTTTCTGTTTAGCCCCAATTAATCGATCAATCGGAGTACTGTGGTGATTATCTTCCTCTGGTATTTTCGGACGAACAATTGGACGAAATGCCCAATGATCTTTTGGTCCTAAAATCACTGTTTCTGGCTCGGAGGTCACGGCACCGTTTGCTATCCACTGCCGCAACAATTCGATTTGCTGGGAATTGAGTGGCGTCCCTTCGTCCTTTGGTGGCATACGTTCGTCAACTGACGGGTCCGACACTCTTTTTAACAACAAGCTCGTATCGGGACGTTCTCTTGAAACGACTTGGCCGTCTTCAGTACCTTGCAGAATAAACTTTGCAGCGTCCAAGCGTAAACCTGCTTCAGCCTTCAACGGTCCATGGCACGACACACACTTTTCTGCCAACATTGGCTTAATTGAGTCAGCGTAGAGATCCGCTGCCAACGTTTGATAACTGCGTGGTATGACGACAATCACGAAAACGCAAATGGACCAACGAGTTTTCATGCCAATGAATACCAAATTGGGGAAATCCTGCAGACTGGGAACGAGCGTGGTTATTCTATCACGACACGACGTCCAAGTTCAATTGACAAAGCACATCGGAGACCGTCGGTCAGGCTTCTGGAAGAGACGCTCGCTCGCACCACTTCATTGATGAGGCTGCAGATTATTAGAACAGCCGACCCAGAAATGAGATATCTGCGGCAAGCTGGAATGCCCGGTTCCAAGCCGCCGTTACTTCATAGAAAGAGCGTTGTGTGTCCATTAAAACAAACCGAGGCCTTTGAACTTCATGAAGCTCAAAGACCTCAGCATAGGTTTTTAAAGATCGCTGTAGATTCGTCAGTTTATCGAGGAGCGGACGTCAAACGCTTTACTTCAGGACCAGTGATCTTGGCAGCAATCGTTTGTACGTAACGCAGGTCTTCGGTACTTAGTCGACGCAAAGGCACTGTACAAAATTTACCGTTGTCTTTCAGCAATCGAATTTTGCTGGTATCGATCACCACCAAACGTCCAACAACTTCAAAGTTGCCGGTATTGTCACGCCATTTGCGAACGCCAGCAAATTTATTCAATTCGTCACCAGCCGAAATGGCACTGGTTTTCGGTTCGCCGAATAACGAATCGACGTCGAATGCGGGTTTTGCACCATTCGTCTCAACCTCTTTAGGTTGGACAGCCGGCGCAGCTTCAACGGATGTCGGTGCTCCAGCGGGCGCTTCGGCAGCAGGCGTTTCAGCGGCAGCGGGTGCGCCAAACAAGTCGTCAGCAGCAGGTGCCGCATCGGCCGCAGCAGGGGCAGCGTCGGCAGGAACTGCTGGAGCACCAAAAGGATCGGCCGCACCCTCAGGTGCTGGGGCGTCCGCAGGCGCTGCAGGAGCGCCAAAAGGATCAGCAATAGCAGCCTCGGCAGCAGGTGCATCCGCAGGAGGCGCAGCAGGTGCCTCACCAGCGGGTGCAGCACCAAATGGATCAGCCGCAGGTTCCACTGCTGGAGCTGCGTCCGCAGCAGGAGCGGCTGGTTCTGCGGGCGCTCCAAATGGATCGGCTGGCGCTGCTGGATCAGCAGCCGGTGCGTCAGCTTTAGGTGCAGCATCAGGAGCGGGCGCGCCAAACGGATCTTCAGCTGCTGGAGCGGCAGGTTCTACTGGAGCGGCTGGTTCTACTGGAGCGGCTGGTTCGGCAGGAACAGCAGGCTCAACAGGCGCTGGCTCTGCGGGTGTTTCTGCAGGAGCGGCTGGTTCTTGAGGCATCGGAGTATCGGATGGAGACGATTCTTTAGGCTGCTCTTCAACCTTGGGTTCTTCGACTTTTGGCTCTTCCGTTTTTGGCTCTTCAGCTTTTGGAGGTGTGGGCTTGGGCTCTTCCACAACTGGTGCAGGACTAGCGGGAGTTTCCGCAGGGGCAGTTGGGCTTGCTTCAATCACGCTTTCTGTCGATTCGCAACACGTAGGTGCCGGACAGACAGGTGCTGTGCAAGCAGATTCACAGCAACTGGACTCGATCACCACGCAACATGGTGTAGGGTCGCAACATGCTGCAACGTCACGACAACCATGCAGTCTGTCTAACAATCCTCGCAAGCCGCGTCCAGCCAATGCAGGATTAAACGTCAATAATACTGTCAAGGATGCTACTAACGTGCAGCGAACCCAGAATGGAAATCGCTTCGACATATCCCCACACTCCCCAGTCAATTTGTTCAAATTGTTGAAAAAAGGTTCTTTGAATTCGGACGGAAACATCTGAACATGCTAGTCACTCAGGGCAGTTTGGGCAAGCAAGAGTGAATAGGTCCACCCTATCATATCCGCTGTTCTGAAAAGTCATTACGGCACAACCAGCCTTCAACTCCCTAAATAGGAGTGTTTTCCCTGCTGGGGTTTTGTATTTGGAAAGTGGAAGGCTATGCTGTTCCCTGCGTTCTTCCAGCCCAATAGTGCCTTTTGCAGAGAGTTTAGCAAGTTTGCGGTACGCGGAATTCTTAGAATTGATTGGAAATTGGGAACGACTGTAGCGATCGTACTTTTCAGCCCAAGGCGCGGAAGATGCCATGCTCATCAAATTATTGCGTAAATCAATCAGTCACTGGAGCCTCGAGCAAAAGTCTCTGCTGTTCTTCGGCTCTGGACTATTAGTATCTATTTGCATCTCGTTCTGGTTGATCCAGAGTATTATTTCCGAGGGCTTAGTTTTGGAGACAACTCGGCAGGCTGCTCGCGACCATGCCGGTCTGCAGATTGCTCGCCGACATTTTGTGCGACAAAACGAAGCAATTCCGGAGAACAATTTGGTCGTTTCCCCTTCAGGCTTGTTGGTCGACCCGTCGAAGTTTGCTGGCCAACCTTTCTCGCGTGAGGCATTCGAAGCGCTCGGCAAACTCTTGGTCGATAATCCGCATTACGACGTGCGATTTTTGATGCCTGAGAATGCTCCGGCATACGAACACTTGCTCAGTGCTGTACCTGCTACTGGATTCGAAAAAGAAATTGTTGAGAAACTTGAAAATCGACATCGCGAACGCTGGCGTGAAAGGGAAGCACGACGTCAAACCGAACCGGGTCGACAACGCAATCCATCCCCAGGCTTGCAACAGGCTGCGGAAAATGATGTGCTTGATACTAGCAGTGAACCGCTAATATTCGACGAACGCAATGACAACGACAGGTATTACTACTATCACATTGTTCCATTCGATCGATCGCCTAGCTGTATTGATTGCCATTTCAATAATAAACTGCCGAGGCTGGCTGCTGCCTCTATGACGCCAGCGTCGGATTTGGCGTCAACTTCCACAGCGGATACCGCTCCATTTCTAGTTGTGGGCATTTCGATGCCATACAAATCGACCAGAGCGAGCGCAGCAAAGATGTTGGCTTACATGATTGCGATCGCAATGGTGACCGTCGCCGCGACCCTACTGACCTTTCACTTTATCTTGCGCAAGTTAGTTATTCGCCCGCTGCGTCACTTGCGAAATGTTAGCGATGAAATTAGCCGAGGCAGATACAATCTGCGGGCCGAAATCGGTACTGACGACGAATTCCACGAACTGGCAGAGGCATTTAACCGCATGCTGCGACATTTGACAGAAAGTCAGGACCAACTGCGCAGCCTAAACCAGGAATTAGATGTGAAAGTTGATCAACTTGCCCAAGCCAATTTCAAGCTGTACGAGGCCAATAGGCTCAAGAGCGACTTTCTGGCGAATATGAGCCATGAATTGCGGACGCCATTGAACAGCATTATTGGCTTCTCGGATGTTTTGCACGATATCAATTCGCTGACCGACAAGCAGAAGCGATACGCATCCAATATACAAAAGAGCGGCCGGCTCCTTCTAGAAATGATTAACGACATTCTTGACTTGGCGAAAATCGAGGCTGGCAAAATGCAAGTCCGCCCAACGAACTTCGACGTCGGACATATCGTGCATGCGCAGTGTGACATGATGCGCAGTCTGTCCGAAGAGAAAAACATCGACTTGCAAATTGAAATTGCAGACCCGCTCCCTGCAGTTTATCAAGATCAACCCAAGATTCAGCAAGTGCTGACCAACTTGCTGTCTAATGCCATAAAATTTACACCAGAGGGAGGACTGATCAATGTAAACCTTGGGTTGGCAGGCGAAGAGGCCTTCTATATCACCGTGCAAGATACCGGCGTGGGAATTCCCGAGTCAGAATTTGAGGTCATATTCGAAAAATTTCGGCAGAGCTCGGCTTTGCTAGACGGCGACAACTTAACTCGCAAGTACTCTGGAACCGGACTTGGTCTTTCCATTGTCAAGGAACTATGCAAACTGCTCGGTGGCGAGATCAGCCTATCCAGCGAGCTTGGTCGCGGCAGCACGTTTCGCGTTGTATTACCGTTAATCTATCAACCGGCGTTCGCAAGTATCAATGAACAAGTTGCTTGAACCCCGAATACGAACGATTCAGAAAAACCACAGTTTTCGCGAAATTGTTTGCCAAACTTGCGAATCGCTCCCGGTAACCCTCGTGTCGCGAACTCCCGTCAAATCGACCGCACTAATCTTCCTAAGTGCCACATCCGACGTTTGTCTCAAAACCCGAGCCTGAACTTTTATACAAACGAACACAAACTCTTGCCACGAAGTGTCAGGAAAACGCAATAGCGAAGTAGAAGGTTTCTATCAAATCGCCAGTTATTGACTAGAAGCTATCCAAGAATTCAATGCTCCCAAAGTCGGTAGCGCGGCTCCATGTTATTGCATACACAATAGGTTTAGCGCTTGGCGATTTTTGAGATAGCTTCCAGATAGCAGGTTCGCCTTCCGCAATCCAAGAGTCAAGCCTGCAACGACGCATTGATGCAGTATTGGATCGCGTTGGACCTCGAATTCGCAATTGCACTCAACACAAAAACGCGGAGCAAAACTTACAACATCCACGCGTTCGACAGAATGTTCATAGCTGAAAACTAACGCGTCAAACTGTGCTGAGAGTTACTCGTGACAGCGAACTATTCACTATAAACACTTGGTCGGGAACCCCAATAAAAAAAAGCTATGCAGATCATAAAGATACGCATAGCTTTTTAAATTATCCGGCGATACCTACTTTCACGCTTTGAAGGCACTATCATCGGCTTGGA